>SKIE01000225.1 GCA_007116585.1 Wenzhouxiangella sp.
CGGGCGTTGGGCGCGGTCTCGTCGGCAAGAGCGGCACGCGTGCGCTGCAGGCAGGACTGGATCTCATCGCTGCGCGCCAGTCGCTCCTGTTCCTGTTCCAGGCGCTCGTATTCACCCGGCTGCAGATCGAGGGACTCGAGTTCACGATGCTGAAACTGCAGCAGCTCGAGCTGGGCCGGGTCGCCGCAGTCTCGCTCAAATTCCTCCACGCGGCCGAGCGCTGTTCGCCATGCCCGATAGGCCTGGCCAACGGCTGCAAGCGTTGCAGATTCGACCTGCCGGTCCAGAATCTGGCGTTGTTCGGCCGGCCGCGAGAGCAGCTGGTGTTCGTGCTGACCATGAATCTCGACCAGCATGGCGCCCAGTTCCGATAGCTGGCCGATGGTTGCGCTGCGGCCGTTGATCCAGGCCCGTGAGCCACCTCCGGCGGCCAGCACCCGGCGCAGCAGCAGGCGGTCTTCGTCAAGCATGGCCTGATCCTCGAGCCAGGCGCGCGCGGCCGGCTGATCGGTGAGATTGAACTCGGCGCTCAGGTCTGCTTGCGACCGCCCCTGGGCTACTTGCGAGGCGTTGGCTCTGTCGCCCAGCAACAGTCCCAGAGCATCGATCAGGATGGATTTGCCTGCACCGGTCTCACCGCTGATGACGGTAAAGCCCGGCCCGAATTCCAGCTCCACCTGCTCGATGATGGCGAAATCGCGAATGGACAGGAATTGCAGCATCGCTAAAAAGGGCCTGAAGGCTTGGATGTGCCGTAGTGTACCGCGCCGGAAAGGGCTTTCAGGCCGGCGGGCACAGGCGCTTGCAATCTGCATGGCGCAGCCCCATGTTCGGCGCATTGGCAACGAATGTATCGAGTCGAACGATGGCAGAAACCTACGACGAATCCGGCCGAATGGAGCCGGGCCCGGATGAGCAGCGTTCCGCTGAGCTGGACGAGAACCTGACCGACGAGTCCGGCCCGGCGCCCGCAGAAGAGGTGGCTGAGGATCAGGCCGGCGCAGCGTCCGAGGAGCTGGCCCGGCTGCGGGAAGCGCTGCTGCGAGCCCGGGCGGAAATGGACAACCTGCGCAAGCGCACCGATCGCGAGCTCGAGCGTTCCCGTCGCTACGTCCATGAAGCCCTGATGAAGGACCTGGTGCCGGTGCTCGACGCGCTGGATCAAGGCCTGGAGAACGCGAAGGCGGATGATGAATCCCTGCGCGAGGGCCTGGGCATGATCCGGGGCCAGCTTTTGCGAAACCTCGGCAGACACGGTCTGGAAGTGCTGGAGCCCGAGGGCGAGCGCTTTGACCCGGACTGGCACGAAGCGATGAGCATGCAGGCCACCGTGGACCATGAGCCGGACAGCGTCATGCTGGTGCTGCAGCGCGGCTATACGCTGCATGGGCGCCTGATTCGCCCGGCCCGAGTCATCGTGGCGCGAGAGCCCTGAACGGGCAGAGAGCACGCGGCCCGATTGAAAACAGGGCCCGAAAACCCCACTAACTCCGTCAACGAGTTCATCGCAGCCGACAACCGAAGGGCTGCGGACACGAATCAACGCAAGATTAAAAACAGGATCACGAGCAATGAGCAAGATTATCGGCATTGACCTGGGAACCACGAACTCCTGCGTGGCCCTGATGGAAGGGGGCAAGACGCGGGTCATCGAAAATGCGGAAGGTGATCGCACGACTCCGTCGACTGTCGCTTTCACCAAGGATGGTGAAGTGCTGGTCGGCCAGCCGGCCAAGCGCCAGGCGGTGACCAATCCCGACCGCACGCTCTACGCGGTCAAGCGGCTGATCGGCCGCAAGTTCAGCGAAGACGTGGTGCAGAAAGACAAGGGCCTGGTGCCCTACAAGATCATCGAGGCTGACAACGGCGACGCCTGGGTCGAGGTGGACGGCAAGAAAATGGCCCCGCCGGAGATTTCGGCGCGCGTCCTGATGAAGATGAAAAAGACCGCCGAGGACTATCTGGGCGAGGAAGTCTCTGAAGCCGTTATCACGGTGCCGGCCTACTTCAACGACTCGCAGCGTCAGGCGACCAAGGATGCCGGCAAGATTGCCGGGCTGAACGTCCGCCGGATCATCAACGAGCCGACCGCCGCCGCGTTGGCCTACGGGCTGGACAAGAAGGGCGCCGATCGCAAGGTTGCCGTCTACGATCTGGGCGGCGGCACCTTCGATATTTCGATTATCGAGATTGCCGACGTCGACGGCGAAAAGCAGTTTGAAGTGCTGGCCACCAACGGGGATACCTTCCTCGGCGGTGAAGACTTCGACCTGCGCCTGATCGACTACCTGGCAACCGAGTTCAAGAAAGAGCAGGGTGTGGATCTGAAGAACGATCCGCTGGCGTTGCAGCGCCTGCGCGAGGCCGCCGAGCGGGCCAAGATCGAGCTCTCTTCGGCCGAGCAGACTGAAGTCAACCTGCCCTACATCACGGCCGATGCGTCCGGGCCGAAACATCTCAACATCAAGGTGACCCGCTCCAAGCTCGAGTCATTGGTCGAGGATCTGGTCAAGCGCTCGATCGAGCCGTGCCGGACCGCGCTCAACGATGCCGGGCTGAAGATCGGCGAAATCGACGAAGTGATCCTGGTCGGCGGCCAGACCCGTATGCCGCGCGTGCAAAAAGCGGTGGCGGAATTTTTCGGCAAGGACGCGCGGCGCGACGTCAACCCCGACGAAGCCGTGGCTGTCGGTGCCGCAATCCAGGGTGGTGTGCTGGCCGGAG
This sequence comes from Wenzhouxiangella sp., assembly GCA_007116585.1. Next base: position 2,725 of record SKIE01000225.1, read on the forward strand.
ACGTCAAGGACGTGCTCCTGCTCGACGTCACGCCGCTGTCGCTGGGTATCGAAACGCTGGGCGGTGTCTTCACCAAGCTGATTGAAAAGAACACCACCATTCCGACCAAGGCCTCGCAGGTGTTTTCCACCGCTGACGACAACCAGAGCGCGGTGACCGTGCACGTGCTCCAGGGTGAGCGCGACATAGCCTCGGCCAACAAGTCGCTGGCCCGGTTTGACCTGACCGGCATTCCTGCGGCCCCGCGCGGTATGCCGCAGATCGAAGTCACCTTCGATATCGACGCCAACGGCATTCTGCACGTCTCGGCCAAGGATCAGGCCACGGGACGCGAGCAGCGTATCGAGATCAAGGCCGGTTCTGGCTTGAGCGAGGATGAAATCGAAAACATGGTGCGAGACGCCGAGTCCCATCGCGAGGAAGACAAGCGCTTCCAGGAACTGGTCAGCGCGCGCAACTCGGCTGATGGCGTCGCTCACGCCACCCGCACCAGCCTGAAGGAAAACGCCGACGCGATCGATGATGGCACGCGCCAGAAGATCGAGGACGCTCTGGCCAAGGTCGATGAAGCCATCAAGGGCGACGACAAGGACGCTATCGAGTCTGCCGTCAATGAACTGCAGCAGGCCGGTGCCGAGTTGTACCAGAAAGCGGCCGAGAAAGCGCAGGCCGAGGCTGGCCAGGCGGGTGCCGACGCGCCCGGCGAACAGGCCAGTGCCGGCGGTGATGCCGCTGACGAAGTGGTCGACGCTGAATTCACCGAGGTCGACGACGACAAGAAGTGATGCCGGATTTGCCTGACCAGGCCCGTTTGACTGAGGGAGAACGTCATGCCGGCTGACTACTACGACACGCTGGGCGTTGCCAGAACGGCAACGCCCGACGAACTCAAGAAAGCCTATCGTCGGCTGGCGCGAAAGTACCACCCCGACGTCAGTTCCGAGCCCGACGCCGAAACGCGCTTCAAGGAAGTCCAGAAAGCCTACGAAGTGCTGAAGGATGACAAGAAGCGCGCGGCCTATGACCGGTTCGGGCACGCCGGTGTCAACGGCGGCGCCGGTGGCGCGCCGGGCGGGGCCGGATTTGGCGATATCAACGACATTTTCGGCGACATTTTCGGCGACATCTTCGGCGGCGGTCGCCGTCGCCGCCAGCAGTCTCGGCGCGGGCAGGATCTGCGCTACGAGCTGGAGCTGGAGCTGGAAGAAGCGGTTCAGGGGGTCGATAAAGAGATTCGCATCCCGACACTGGGCAAGTGCACCAGCTGCGACGGTACGGGGTCGAGGAGCGCCAAACTGGATGTCTGCTCGACCTGCGGCGGCCAGGGGCAGGTGCGCATGCAGCAGGGTATTTTTTCGGTTCAGCAGACGTGTCCTGCCTGCGGCGGCAGCGGGCGCACGATCAAGGATCCGTGCGCTGAATGCGATGGCAACGGGCAGGTGCGCGAGACACGAACGCTCCAGGTCAAGGTGCCGCCGGGCGTCGACGAGGGAGATCGCATCCGCCTGAGCGGCGAGGGTGCCGCCGGCGCGCAGGGTGGTCAATCCGGCGACCTGTACGTCGATATCCATGTCCGTGCGCACCCCTTGTTCCAGCGCGACGGCGACGATCTGTTCTGTGAAGTGCCGATACCGATCACCACGGCGGCATTGGGTGGCCAGCTGAAGGTCCCGACCCTTGGCGGTTCCGTCATGCTCAAAATCCCGTCCGAGACGCAGTCAGGCCGCCTGTTCCGGCTGCGCGGCAAGGGTGTGCAGTCGGTTCGCAGCCGGGCGACCGGCGACCTGCTGTGCCGGGTGGCGGTCGAGACGCCGGTCAATCTCACGCGTGAACAAAAAGACCTGTTGCGCGAGTTTCAGAAGTCCTTTGACGACGGTGACTCGCGCAACAATCCGCAGTCCAGCAGCTGGACAGATCGAGTCAAGAGCTTTTTTGACCGGATGGGGCTGTAAGCGCAATGCGCGTGCTGCTCAGCGGCGCCAGCGGTGTGATTGGCACGGCATTGGCCGGCCTTGTTGAACAGGACGAGGCATGCAGCCTGGCTGGTGTCGCCAGCCGGGGTGCGTTTTTCCCGCCCGATGTGGCCGGCGATGTGTTGATCGACTTTTCCCATCCCACGCTGACCGAGCGCAGCATGGCGCTGGCCGATGATCTGGCAATTCCGACCGTGATCGGCACGACCGGCCTGACCGAGGCCTGCCTGGAGCGGATCGCGGACGCCGCGCAGCGGATTCCGGTTTGTGTGGCCGCCAATTTCAGTATTGGCGTGAACCTGATGCTGGCGCTGGCTGCTCGGGCTGCTCGCGACTTGCCCGACTCGTTTGATATCGATATCGCGGAGATTCATCACCGGCGCAAGCTGGATGCGCCGTCCGGCACCGCGCTGGCGCTGGGCGAAGCGGTCGCTGGGGCGTGTGGCGCCAAATGGCCTGACTCGGCGGTGATGGATCGCAGCGGCCGAAGATTACTGCGGCCAGCTTGCGAAATCGGCCTGCAGGCGGTGCGCGGAGGCGACGTGGCCGGCGAGCATACGGTGTATTTTCTCGGCGACGGGGAACGCCTTGAAATCACTCATCGGGCCACCGACCGCTCCATCTTTGCCCGAGGTGCCTTGCTGGCCGCAAAAAAACTGCTCGGACGGGGTCCGGGTCAGGTAGACTTTCAATCGCTGGTGCTGGCTTCGGAATAGTCGTCAAAGCTTGCCGGTGGGTCGATGAAATGTCGTTGACAAGCCGGTCGAAATTGCTACAATGCACGGCTTGATCTGGGGCCATAGCTCAGCTGGGAGAGCGCTACAATGGCATTGTAGAGGTCGGCGGTTCGATCCCGCCTGGCTCCACCAGAATTCGACCTAGGCACGATGTTTTACGGTTTAGTCCCCATCGTCTAGAGGCCTAGGACACCGCCCTTTCACGGCGGCGACCGGGGTTCGAATCCCCGTGGGGACGCCAAAATAAAAAAGCCCGCCTCGCGCGGGCTTTTTTTTCGACTTGCCCAATGCGGGATCGATCCCCAGGTTCGATTCGAAGGGCGCGCAGCGCCCGTAGAACGCTGATGCGCAGCATCAGCAATCCCCGTCTCCGTAATCACAATCACCAGCAACGGCACCCGGGACAATTCATTATGGCCCCTGCAATGCGCCCTCCAACCGTTCCGCCATCAAATCCAAAGCAACAGCCACAACAGCCCGATAATGACCAACGACGCCAGACCGGTGACCTGAACGCTGCGCTGGTGCTTTTCATAAAGCGCCTGGAAATGCTCGAGACGGTGCAGCAGTTGTGACTGTGCGGGGTTGGGGCTGTCGCGCTGGGTCAGCAGTCCGGGCAAGGCGCGGGCAAGGCGCTCGGCGATGACGACCAGATCCCCTTCAGGAATCTGGCCTCTGGCCCGCCAGCCCATGCTGCCGGCAGCCCAGGCCAGCCCGGCGGCCAGCAGGAGCGGCCAGATACCGGCCCAGACCACGTAGAGCCTGGGTGCCGTGATCAGTCCGTTGGCGTATGCCCAGGCCCAGGGCAGCGCGATTCCGGCCAGTACCATCAATGCCCAGGAGGGTTGCAGAGACGGATTGCGGCTGCGCGTGTTCAGGGCAAGCCGCCAGGCATGCATGAGCAGCAGCGCCGTGGCCGTCGAAGTCAGGGCCAGAACTGCGATCAGCAGGCCGGCGGCCGGGAGCGCTTCGACGAAGGATTTGAGCGCATTCTTGGCCAGGTAACCGCTGGTCAACGGGAATGCGGCCAGTGACAGGGCAGGCAGTATGAACAGGGCCCGTCCGACGCGGCCAAGTGTGAGCGAGCTGCCACAAGCGAGAAACAACGCGGCTTTGTTCAGACCGTGGTGCAGCGCCATCAGGCCAATCAGGACCAGCAGCGCGTCGCGCTCGTCTGGGAGCAGGAAGGTCAGCGAAAACGCACTTAAGATCAGTCCCATCTGGCTCACCGTGGAGTAGGCCAGCACGGTTTTGATGCGTTGCTGAGTCAATCCGATGGCCACACCTGTAAAGGCGGTAAACAAGCCAGCACCCAGCAGCACCCAGCCGACCCAGGTCGGGTCGCTTTCCAGGGCGGGCACGAATCGCAGCCAGCCCAGCAGTCCGGCCTTGACGATCACGCCGGACAACACGGCGCTGGCGGGCACGGGCGCAACAGGGTGGGCCAACGGCAGCCACAGATGCAGCGGCATGATGCCCATCTTGA
>SKIE01000359.1 GCA_007116585.1 Wenzhouxiangella sp.
CGAAGGTATCCGGGAACCCGGTCAAGATCTCCCGGTTGACCACGTCAAGCAGGGCGTCGACATCCTGATCGTTGTAGGCCCGGATACCGAAAAAAGCGCCGGTACCGAAAAAGCCGAGAAAGCTGTTGCGTATTCCGGGCTCTTTTTCGCCCTCCAGATAAGGCATCAGACGCTCATTGATGACATCGACCAATTCGCGTTCGGCGGTTTCCGGCCCCATGCCCGAGGGCGTCTGAATGAATCCGAAGATGAAGTTTCGCTGACCCTCCGGCAGATAGTCCGCCGGGGGCAACAGCAGCGCGCCGATCAGGATCGGCACCGTCGTCAAGCCGGCGATCCAGCCCCAGCGCCGGCGCGGCGTGTCGGTCAGGCGCATGATGAATCCGGTCGCCGACTGCCACCACGACGCCTTGCGGTCTGTCATCTCGGTATCGCCCAACAGGCGGTAACTCGCCGCCGGCAGGACCAGAATGGCCACCATCAGGGAACAGATAATGGCCGCTGAAATCACCACGGCCAGGTCCGCAAACAACTGACCAGCCTCATCCTGCAGGAAAATCACCGGCACGAAAATCGCCACAGTCGTGGCCGTTGACGCGAGCAAGGCACCGTAGACCTGGCCGGTCCCGCGATCGGAAGCCTCCAGTGGCGCCCGACCCATTTCGCGTTGCCGAACGATGTTCTCCAGCACCACGATGGCTGCATCCAGCACCATGCCCACAGCAAAGGCCAGTCCGGCCAGCGAGATGACGTTGAGCGTGCGCCCGGCGCTGTCCAGCACCAGGAAAGCAAAGCACAGACACAGCGGAATGGCCAGAGCGACCATCAGCGTCGCGCGCATCTTGCGGAAAAACCACCACAGCACCACGATGGCCAGACCCATGCCCAGCAGCAGGTTGGTCGCCACCATGGCAATCGACTGGCGGATGTAGATCGTGTCGTCGGACACCTGGGTGATTGACAGCCCGGCCGGCTCGAGATGGGTCTGGCGCAGTTCTTCGATGGTCTGCTGAAGCTCTCCCATCACCTCCAGCACGTTGACGCCGGGCTCGGCGATGACGTTCATGGCAATGGACGGGCCACCGTTCTGGGTCATCACGCCGGTCGAGTCACGCATGGTCCGCTCGACCGTTGCCACATCACCCAGAAACACCGGTCGACCGTCTCGCCAGTCCAGAACCAGATTTTCCAGATCGGCCACTTCGTACTGGCCGGCAAAACGCAGGGTAAACTGCCGTCGACCGACCTCCTGGAACCCGCCGGAAACATCGGCGTTTTGGCCCAGACGCTGACCGATACGGGTCAGATCCACGCCGATGGCAGCAGCGCGGAACGGATCGAAGGTGACGCGGATCTCGAACGGACGGCCGCCGCGCGGGTTGGCTGACGACACGCCGGGAATGCGCTCCAGGCGCTCCTTGACCACTTCATCAACAAAGTCCTGATATTCGATGATGGGGCGCATATTGCCCTCCATCGGCCGGATCGCAAACCAGGCGATGGTGTCACCGAACTGGTCCGAGCCAACCCTGACGGTGGGTTCGCTGGCATCAGCGGGATAACGCGGCACCTGATTGAGCCGGTTGATCACCTCAATCAACGCCCGGTTGAGGTCAACGTTGACGTCGAACTCCAGCGTGATCGAGCCACGCCCCTGCTGCGCGGTCGCGGTCATGCGCTCCAGACCGGGCACGTCGCGCAGCTGGTTTTCCTGCGGCTCGACAATCTCGGACTCGACCTCGCTGGGCGCCGCGGCGCGCCAGCCGGTGCTGATCGTGATTGTCGGTCGATCAATATTCGGGGTCAGCTGGATCGGAAGACGCGACAGGCTGATCAGACCGAAAATGATCAGCAGGATGCATCCGACCGCAACGGCAACCGGGTTGCCCAGACCAAGGCGTGTCAACGGCACGGCAAAACTCCTCCACTCAATCGGCGAAAGGGTAGCAGAGCGCTTGCTGGACCGCGTCAATGACTTTTGTGAAGACGAGCCCGGTCATGTCGGCAAAATCTCCCGGATACGCTCGATCCGCGCCCGGCGCATGGCCTCGGCAATCGCGGCACCGGCCAAACCCTGTGCCTCCAGTTCGCGACCCTGGACTGTGCCAGCGGCCACCGCTGCGCGCTGCAGCAGGTCTGCCTGGGGATAGGCATCCTGCGTCAGTCCCTCGCGCCCTGTGTAGTCCGCCTTGCAGGCCAGCAATACAGACTGCAAACGCTCCGGCCGGCGGAACGCGTCGATCCGCTCCAGCAAACCCAGCACCTTGCCTGCCCGCATCTGCCCCACTTGATGAATTTTCAAGTGCAGCTCGCTGACCAGCAGCGCCAGGTCACGGCAGTTGTTGGGCACGCGCAGGCGCTCGCAGACAGCGCGAATCGGAACCAACCCCCGCTTTTCATGCCCGTGATGGGCAGGTAACTGATCTTCAGGTGTCAAGGCTTTGCCCAGATCATGAACCAGGGCTGCGAAGCGGACCGGCAGATCGCCGCCCAGCGCTGCAGCCTGATCCAGCACCATCAGCACATGGCGACCGGTGTCGATTTCCGGGTGGTAGCGGGCCGGTTGCGGCACGCCGAACAAGGCGTCGAGTTCGGGCAGGATGACCGCCAGCGCGCCTGTTTCGCGCAGAACGCGCACGAACCGTGAGGGCCGTTCATGCATCAGCGCGCGACTCATCTCCTGCCACACCCGCTCCGGCACAAGGTGCGCCACCTCACCGTCGTCCACCATCTCGCGGCACAGTGCCAGCGTATGGTCGGCGATTTCGAAATCGGCAAACCGGGTTGCAAATCGGGCCAGGCGCAGGATGCGAACCGGGTCTTCCCGGAACGCATCAGAGACGTGGCGCAGCAGCCCGGCCTTGAGGTCGCCAACGCCGTTGAACGGGTCAACCAGCTGGCCTTCGGGGCTCACGGCAATGGCGTTGATGGTCAGGTCGCGCCTGATCAGATCCTGTTCCAGGGTCACTTCCGGGCCGGTCTGGAAGACAAACCCCCGATAACCACGGCCTTGCTTGCGCTCGGTTCGGGCCAGGGCAAACTCCTCGCCGGTCTCGGGATGCAGAAACACCGGAAAGTCGCGCCCCACGGGCCGGAACCCGCGCTGCTGCAGGGCCTCGGGCGTGCTCCCGACAATCACGAAATCGCGATCACCGGCAGGCAGTCCCAGCAACCAGTCGCGGACAGAGCCACCGACCTGGTAGACGGACAATCCGCTCAGCCTGGGGTCACTGTCCACATCCCATTCCATGGCGGGGATTGTAGCGGCGGTGCTCAATCAGAAGGCTGCTCGGGACACTGGAAAGCACCATTTCCGGACGCGTTCTGCGGCAGCAGATACCGACGCAAGACCTCGGGCGAGCGCCCCATCTGCCATTCGTAAATGGTCGCAAACGCCAGCACCCGGGGCACGTAGTCACGCGTTTCGAAAAACGGCAGAGTCTCCAGCCACACATCCGGATCGTTGGCCGGCCGCTCGGCATCCCAGCGCGCAACTGCGTTGATACCGGCGTTGTAGGCCGCGGCGACGCGAATCCAGTCGCCTTCGTAGCGCTGCTGCAGTTCAGCCAGATGGGCAATCCCCAACGGAAGATTGACCGCCGGGCTCATCAGGTCACCGGCGCCGTTGTAAGGCAAGCCGTTGCGCTGCGCCACCGCGCGCGCCGTCCCAGGCATCAACTGCAGCAATCCTCGCGCGCCGGCCGGCGAGAGCGCATCGGGCTGCATGGCCGACTCGGCCCGCATCAGGCCGTAAACCAGAGCAGGGTCGACCTGCCAGCGTTCCGCATAGCGACTGACCCGGCCTTTTTCAATCATCGGAAAGCGCCACGGATAGGCGCGCATTGCGCCGACAGCACCCAGCGCGGCAATAGCCCGATCGTGCCATTCGCGGCCGGCCGCCAGCAGCGCCGCCTGGCGACGCTCTTCCTCACCCAGGCGCCGCCACACAGCCGACCAGGTGCGGCGGGCGTGATCGCTCAAGCCCACGGCCTGCAGTTCCAGCGCGCGCTCGAACTCCGCATCGCGCATCAAGCGCCGTTGAATCTCGCCATCGGCCTTCAAGTCCTGCGGACACAGACTGAAATCCTGATCCAGCCTGGCGGCTGCCAGGAAACCGTAGACCGTCGCATCCGCCGCCAAGGTGCCGAACGCAAGCACAGCCTCGGGCCGGCCCAGCTCGCCCAGCGCACGTCCGCGCCAGTAGCGCCAGCGCGCCTGACCCTGTTCGGCCAGACTCATCGCCTGAATGCTCGACAGCACCTCGTCCCAGGCCCCGTGGGCCATGGCGGCCCGGGCGCGCCATTCCAGCATTTGCTGATCCATGGCCGATGCAGGCAGACGGTCGATGGCACGCACGGCTTCGGCATCCAGCGCGACCGCACGAAACAGCGCGATCTCGCGCGCAATGGCCGCTTCCGCCGAGGACGAAAATTCAAATCGATTCGACAACGCCTGCCAGGCGCGCTCAGCTCGCTGCCAGTCACTGCGCGCCAGGCGCCGCAGCGTGTGCTCAACCAGCTGACGCGAGTCCTCTTCATCAGACCAGTGCCGGGCCTCGATCACCAGACGCCGCGGATGGTTGTGCATCAGCAGCCATTGGTCGGCCCATTCAAGCTGGTCACGCGGCAAGTAGCGCCGCAGATAGCGGGCCAGACCGGCCTGACCGGCGTTCAGGGCCAGGCCGAAACGCTGCCAGCCCTGGTCATGTGTGGGATAGCCCTGCGCGCGCCACCAGTCAAAGGCCGGGTCACAGACATCCGTTTGCGAGCGTCCAACCAGCCACAACTCGGCGATACGATCTGTCAGTCCCTCGTGCCGGCCGGCAGCGATATCGGCCCGCGCCAGCCAGCAGCGCACTTGGGCATCCCGGGCACCGCGACCATGGCGCGCGAGAGCATCAAACTCTCCTCGCCGGCCAAGGCTGCGCAGCCAGGCGGTCTCCAGCGCGGCGGCAAACGACCAATCACGATAGCGGGCCAGAAACCGGGTCATCTCGTCGACCGAGATACTGTCCAGCGTCTGCCGCTTGAACTCGAACTCCAGATACGGCGTCAGGACGTAGTCCGGCATGGCGTCAATGGCCTCGGCCAGCGCCTCACGATCCGCCCGTCCCGCCGCCTCCCAGGCCTGAATGAAGCGCTCTCGATCGCTGATGCGCTCGGCGCAGGCCGGACCGGCCAGCGACACGATCAACACCAGCCAGACCCGGCTGATCACACTTGCCATGCAACGCCCACCTGCTTCCACACCGACATCAGGTGGTAGTGTGCCATTATTGCCCTGATGATCCGCGCTCTCTGACAAGTGCTTTCACTCCTTCTGATGCTTGCCCTCACCGGCCTGGTTGCCGGTGTGCTGGCCGGCCTGCTGGGGATCGGCGGCGGGCTGGTCATCGTGCCCGCACTGACCTGGATTCTGCGCAGCCAGGGCGTCGCAGTCGATATCGCAGTGCCGGTGGCGGTAGCGACCTCGCTGGGCACCATGTTGCTGACCTCGGCCAGCGCGGTCTGGTTCCATGACCGACGTGACGGCGTGCACTGGCCAACCGTGGCCCGGCTGGCGCCGGCCGTAGGCACTGGGGCGCTGATCGGCGCATGGAGCGCGGCGCTGCTGCCGGGGCTGTGGCTGGCGCGAATTTTCGCCCTGCTGGCCGCGATCATCGGCATCAGGATGCTGCTTGACCTGAAACCGCCACCGGTCGATCGGCAGGCCAGGGCGCGAGGCTGGCCGCTGATCGGGCCGCTGATCGGTGCCGTGTCGGCCATCATGGGCATCGGCGGGGGCAGCTTCAACGTGCCCTATCTGGTGCGCAACGGATTTCCACCCGTGCGCGCGGTCGCCATTGCCTCGGCCTGCGGATGGCCCATCGCGCTGGGCGGGGTCGCCGGCTTCACCGTTGCCGGCTGGGGACATCAGTTGTTGGCCTGGAGCGTGGGCTACCTGTACGGGCCGGGCATTGTCGTGATCGGTCTTTGCGGCGCCGCGGCAGCGCCGCTCGGCGTCTCTCTCGCTCACCGCCTGCCGGCCAGGCGATTGCGCCGAATCTTTGGTCTCCTACTGCTGCTCGTCGCCGTTCGCATGCTCTGGTAGGTTGACCCTGGCATCCAGGTTCAGCCGCATAGCCAGCGGCCGATGATCCGAAAAGCGGGCAGACAGGGCGTCAAGCTCGGCCACATCCATGCGGGGCGAGACCAGGATATGGTCAATGGACCGCTGCGGATTCCAGGACGGGAAGGTCAAAATGTTGCCGGCCGGCATGATCAACCCGGCGCGATCGCAAAACTCTTGCAGCTCGCGCGAGGCCGGACCGGCGTTAAAATCTCCCATGACAACCACGTTGGGATACTCCCGCACCAGGCCCGCCAGATAACCCAGCTGCTGTGATCGGGCCCGCCGCCCGAGCGCAAGATGCAGCACAATCAGCCACAGTGCCTGTTCGCCCTCTCCAAAGCGGGCGATCAAGGCACCCCGGCCTGGAATGGCCCCCGGCAGGCGATGCTCCTCGACCAGGCTCGGCTCGATCCGGCTCAATAAACCAATGCCCGCATGAGCCAGCACGCCGACCTTGCGGTTGCCGCGGTAGTGCCAGTAAGGAAAGCCGGCGTGCGTGGCCAGATATTTGGCCTGGTTGAGGAAACCCGACCGCAGGCTGCCGCAGTCAACCTCCTGCAGGGCAACGATGTCATAGCCGCTGAGCAGGTCGGCGATGGCATCGAGATTGGCGATGCGCTGGTTGTTCGGCAGCAGCTGGCGCCAGCTATGGGTCAGGTAGTCGCGATACTTTGCGGTGGTGGTACCGGCCTGGATGTTGTAGCTCAGCAGCCGAAGCTGCCGAGGCCCGGAAGCCATCGCCGTTTCAGTCGGA
>SKIE01000095.1 GCA_007116585.1 Wenzhouxiangella sp.
GCCGACGCCCTGCGCACGCTGACTGAATTGCAGGCCGTGCGCGCCGCCTTTGTCCACATCAGCGCTGATACGACCGATTCGGGCTGGCAGGCGCGCATGATGCCCATGAGCCAGCCGAAGGGTCCCTGGCACGTGCTCATGGAGAGCAATCTTTTGGCGCTGGCCTGCCTGATTCAGCGTTTGTTACCGCCAAGAACTCGTGCGCCGCTGCTGACGCTACCGGAACGCTATCGGCCGTGGCAGGCCCGATTGCGCGATGCGCTGCCGGGCCAGTTGCAGTTTGACGGCCACGAGTATCGTCTGCTGGTGCCACAACAACTGCTGGCGCTGCACTGCCCCCTTGGCGATCGGCGATTGCATGCCGACGCGGTCGGTCGGTGCCGCGCCATTCTGGCCGAGCGCAGCCGCTACAGTCCGCTCGAGGCGGAGATCCGGCGCCGCGTGATGGCCTCGCTCAGCGCGCCACCGGCGCTGGACGAGATGGCCCGCCAGCTGGGCCTGTCGAAACGAACCCTGCATCGGCGACTGCGGGCGAGGGGACGAAGCTATCGAGACTTGCTGGAAGGGGTGCGTGCCTCCGCGGCCGCCAGTCTTCTGCGCGACTCGGCTGCGCCCATCGCGACGATCGCCGAACAGCTCGGCTACCAGGACACGGCGAATTTTGGCCGCGCCTGCCGACGCTGGTTCGGCTGTGCGCCCGGCGCGCTGCGCCACCGCGGCCGCGATGATCCACCAAAGCTTGCATGAGCCGCGCCTGAATCGGACAATAGGAATTGGGCAAGGCAGATGTCAGGACATGTTCGACAACGATCCATCGACCCCTAGGCGCTGGCATGCAGTGTTCTGCAAGCCGAGTCAGGACGAACGCGCCGAGTTGCATCTGCGCAATCAGGGCTATGAAACCTTCAGGCCCAAGATACGGGAGCAGCGCACCTGCAGCGGCCGACGCCGCATAAGGGTAGAATCCATGTTTCCGCGCTATCTGTTTGTCCGGCTCGCCGCCAACGGGCAGGACTGGGGCCCGATCCGCTCGACCCGTGGTGCCGTTGGCCTGGTCCGACGCGGTCAGGAAGCCGCCGTGGTGCCAGAACCGGTGATTGAGGACCTGCAACAGCGCTGCGACGACGCCGGAGTAGTTGAGTTGGCGGGGACCGTCGACTACCAACCCAATGAACAGCTTGAAATCACCGACGGCCCCTGCGCTGGGCACCGCGCTCTGTTCGAGGCCCGTACCGGCCCTGAGCGCGTCGCGGTGCTGCTGACCATCCTCAACCGCCAGCGCCGGGTCGAAGTACCAGAACACGCAATCCGCCGGGCCTGACCGGTGACAGCGGCAGGCGTCATCAAGACAACACCGCTTCCAACGGGCAGCGCCATTCATTACATCCAAGGACTCCAACACCCATGAGCAGTCTTGCCAACAGCCCCTTCAAGGCCTACGACATCCGCGGCCAGGTGCCGACCCAACTCAACGTCGAGCGAGCGCGCGCCATCGGGCATGCATTCCAGTCCGTGGTCACGCCTTCCGGCCCAGTCGTGATCGGGCGTGATATGCGGCTGTCGAGCGCCGCATTGGCCGACGCACTGGCCCAGGGTCTGAACGAAGCCGGCGTCGACACGCTGGATATTGGACTGGTCGGCACCGAACTGGTCTACCATGCCGCCTCTCTTGACGGCATGGGTGGCGGCATCATGGTGACCGCCAGCCACAATCCGGCCGACTACAACGGCATGAAGATGGTGCGCGAGGACGCCATCCCGATCAGCGCCGATACCGGGCTGAAGGAAATGGAGCATTACCTGGCCGTAAATACCGCGCCGAATCTGGACGGGCCTGCCGGCAAACATGCACATATGGACGTGGTCGACGGCTACGTGGATCGTCTGCTGGCGATGATCGACCCGAACACCATCCAGCCCATGAAGATCGTGGTCAATGCCGGCAACGGCTGCGCCGGACCGTTTTTTGATCTCCTGGCGAAAGCCCTGCCGCTGGACGTCGTGCGACTGCACCATGAACCGGACGGTCACTTTCCCAACGGCGTACCCAATCCGCTGCTGCCGGAAAACAGAGCCGAAACGTCGCAAGCTGTAATCGACAGCGGGGCCGCCTTTGGTATCGCCTGGGACGGCGATTTCGACCGCTGTTTCTTCTTCGACCACCGCGGCCGCTTTATCGAGGGTTATTACCTGGTGGGACTGCTGGCAAGCCGTATCCTGGAACGTCAGCCCGGCGAAAAGATCGTGTTTGATCCCCGCCTGACCTGGAACACGCTGGCCCAGGTGGCCGATGCCGGCGGGCAGGCGCTGATCAACAAGAGCGGTCATGCCTTCATCAAGGAACGCATGCGAGCCGAGGACGCCGTCTATGGCGGCGAGATGTCGGCCCACCACTATTTCCGCGATTTCTCCTACTGTGACAGCGGCATGATTCCGTGGCTTTTGCTGGTCGAGACCTTGTCTGCCAGCGGACGCAGCCTGGCCGAACTGGTCGACGAGCGTATCGCGGCCTATCCCTGCAGCGGCGAAATCAACTTCACCGTTGACGACACCGACCAGGTCATCGACACCGTGCTCGAGCACTATGCAAACCTGGGTGGAAAGCTGGACCGAACCGATGGCATCAGCCTGGACTTCGCCGATTGGCGGTTCAACCTGCGTGCCTCCAACACCGAACCCGTGATTCGCCTGAACGTCGAGACCCGGGCCGATCCTGATCTTCTGAAGGCGCGGGTCAAGGAACTTCGCGCGCTGATCGAAGCCTGACCTGCCGGTGAAATAACCCAGTCAACCCAGGTGTCATGACAATCACGATCGAGACCGTCAGCGGCCGCGGGGTCATGCCCTGGCTGGACGCCCTGGCAGCACTGCGCATGCTCGTGTTTCGCGAGTTCCCCTACCTCTACGATGGTTCACTGGCCTACGAGCGTGAATACCTGACCGAGTACGCGGATTCAGATCAGGGCATCATCGTGCTTGCGCTGGACGGCGACCGCGTGGTTGGCTGTTCCACGGGATTACCGCTGCTTGATGCTGATCCGGCGTTTCAGCAACCTTTCGAGCAGGCCGGTTATGACTTGAACGCGGTGTTTTACTTCGGCGAGTCAGTGCTTGATCAGGCCTGGCGGGGCTACGGGATCGGGCATCAGTTCTTTGATCGGCGTGAAGCCCACGCCCGGCGCCTGGGTTTTGACACAACCACGTTCTGCGCCGTGGAGCGTCCCGCCGACCACCCGTTGCGCCCGTCCCGCTACCGGCCGCTGGACGCTTTCTGGCAGCGCCGCGGTTATCAGCGCCGGCCTGAGTTGAGCACCCGTTTTGCCTGGAAAGACGTGGATGAGGCGCAGGAAACGGACAAGCTCATGCGTTTCTGGCTCCGCACCGGATGATATGATTCGGCTGTGACAAGTCTGCGCCAACATCGGGAAGAAATTGCCAACGCGCTGACGCACGGCATCGGCGCCTTGCTGGCGATCGGCGCGGGCTCCGTACTGACTACCCTGGCTGTCCTGTTTACCGGCGCGCGCGAAGTCGTCAGCGTTGCTGTATTTGCAGTCACGCTGGTCTTGCTCTACACCGCCTCTACGCTTTATCACCTGGCGCGCCAGCCGGCTCTGAAAACGCGTTTGAAGATCCTGGACCACTGCGCCATTTTCCTGCTGATTGCAGGCACCTACACCCCGTTTACCGTCGCTGCCATGCGCGGGGGCTGGGGCTGGTCGCTGTTTGGCATAATCTGGGGTCTGGCCGTGCTCGGGATCTTGGCCAAGCTGTTTTTCACCGGACGGTTCCGCTATTTGTCCACGGCGACTTATGTCGGCATGGGCTGGCTTGTCATTGTGGCGTTTGTGCCGCTGAGTCAGGCCCTGACGCCGGCAGCTCTGAGCTGGCTGATTGCCGGTGGCGTGCTCTACACGGCCGGCACCTTGTTCTACCATAATCAACGCGTGCCCTACTCGCATGCGATCTGGCATTTGTTTGTACTGGGCGGCAGTATCTGCCATTTTGCGGCCGTGGCGGCTCAGTTGATTGCGCCGCAGCTGCCGAGCCAGCTGAGCTGACCACTAGTTTCCGATCTGTTGAGCACGATCTGTTGAGGACACACACCATGCCCCGAACGGTTCGCCCCCTGGTTTTATTCCTGGCAGCGACCGTGCTCGCTGCCATCGTCGCTGGGTGTGCCAGCACCCCCTCAGATGACCGCATGATCCGCGAGTCACGCGCAGCGATGGACCGCTTTGTCGAACGCGATCCGGGCCTTAGGGACTGGCGTGATCAAGCCTATGGCTATGTGATCTTTCCCGAAATCGCCAAGGGCGGACTGGGTATCGGCGGCGGATTCGGTCGCGGCATCGTCTTCCAGCGCGGCGAACCTATTGGCCGCGCGACGACTTCCCAAGCCACGCTTGGCGCGCAAATCGGCGCCCAAACCTACAGCCAGGTCATTTTCTTCCGTGACGATGCCGCCTTGCGAACCTTCCAGCGGGGCAATCTGGAATTCTCGGCCCAGGCCACCGCCGTGGCCGCAACGGCCGGCGCTGCCGCCACGACCAGCTACGAGCGCGGCGTGGCGGTCTTCAACATGACGCGCGGGGGACTGATGGCCGAAGCCTCGATCGGCGGACAGCGCTTCAATTACGAACCGCTGTAGACAGGCTCTGGATCATCAAGGCTGAGCGACCTGGCGTCCTCGCCCTGATCAAGAAACTGAAGCCGCGCCAGCCGGGCATAGAGCGGATTGCTGCGGATCAACTCCTCATGCCGCCCCTCGGCTACGATCCGCCCGCCCTCGAGCACGATAATCCGGTCAGCACGACGAACGGTGGCCAGCCGGTGGGCAATGACCAGCACGGTCCGATCCCGGCTCAGCTCATCAAGCGCCGTCTGCACCAGCCGCTCGCTTTCGGCATCCAGGCTAGCGGTGGCCTCGTCCAGCAGCAGCAGGGGTGGCTGCTTGATCAGCGCCCTGGCAATAGCAATGCGCTGGCGCTGACCGCCGGACAGCCGCAGGCCTTTCTCGCCCAGAAAGGTGGCGAAACCCTCAGGCCACTGCTCGATGAATTCTCCCGCATGCGCGCTGCGAGCCGCGTCTTCAACGCGCTCAGCTGATGCCTCGTCGACGCCATAAGTGATGTTGTCGGCGGCAGAACCGGAAAAGACCACCACATCCTGCGGCACGAAGCCCAGGCGACTGCGCAACTCGTGCAGATCGAGTTCGCGCAAGTCAACACCGTTGAGTTCGATCGCGCCCTGATCGGGATCATAGAAGCGCAGCAAAAGCTGAAACAAGGTCGATTTTCCCGCACCCGACGGGCCCACCACGGCCACCGTTTCGCCCGCCTGAACCTCGAAATCGAGTGCTCGCAGTACCGGTGTTTCGGGCCGGGACGGATAGGCAAAACCCAGGTTCCGGACACTCAGGGCCAGGGGGCCGGACGGAAAGGGGCGCGGCTGTTCGGGCGAACAAATGGACGGCTCGATCGACAGGAGTTCAGCCAGGCGCTCCATGGCACCGGCCGCGCGCTGCAGCTGCGACCAGATCTCGCTCAGCCCGGCCGTTGCCCCTGCGGCAATCGCGGCATACATGACAAACTGACCCAGCTGACCCGGACTCATGGCGCCGGTCAACACGGCCCGCGCACCCAGCCACAGCACGAAGGTAATGGCAGAAAAGGTCAGCAGAATGATCAGCACGATCAGGATGGTCGAAGCGGCGATGCGTCGGCGGGCGGCATCAACTGCCTGTTCCACCGTGCTGTCGAAACGCGCCCGCTCGCGGGCTTCCTGGGCGAATGCCTGCACGGTCTGTACCGCGTTGATCGCCTCATCGCCCAGCGCCGAGATGTCGGCAATGCGGTCCTGTGCTGCCCTGGACAGGCGACGGACCCAGCGTCCCAGCACCATCACCGGCAGCATCATCAGAACAATCAGCACACCGATGATCCCGGCCAGGTTCGGCGCGGTCAGGATCAGGGCAATGGCGCTGGCCACCAGCATGACCAGGTTACGGATACCGAACGAGACCGTGGAGCCGACCAGTGTCTCAACCAGCGTTGTATCAGTGTTCAGCCGCGACAGGACTTCGCCGGTGCGGGTGCGGGCAAAGAACTCGGGGCTCATCGCCAGCACCCGCGCATAGACCGCCTTGCGCAGATCGGCGACGACGCGCTGGCCCAGCCAGCTGACCCAGTAGAAACGCAGCCCGCCACCCACGGCCATGACCGCGGCGGCGGCGAACAAGAGCCAGAACCAGCGGTTGATGTGATCCAGATCCTCGGCCATGAAACCACGATCAATCACCTGGCCGACCGCGAGGGGGATCGCCAGGGCGCCGGAAGCCGAGACCATCAGGAAAAGTCCTGCCAGCATCAGCTGCAGACGGTAGCGGCCAAGAAACGGATACAGCGTCCTTAGTGAGGATACCTTGCGGCTGGTCGGTCGCTGGGTGGAAGGCTCTTGCATACGGTGATGTCGATGATTCAGGTTCGCAGAGAACGGTGTCGGTGCCAGCTGGCCCAGAAAAAGAGCGCCAAGGCCAGCCAGACCAGCCCGAAGGTGATCGCGTGGTGCATTGTAAACGCCTCTCCATAGATGAAAACCGCCAGCACAAAAGTCAGGCTGGGCGCCAGGTACTGCATCAGGCCAATGGTGCTCAACGGCAGGCGCCGGACGCCGGCGGCGAACAACAGCAGCGGCGCCACCGTCAGTGCGCCCGTGCCGACCAGCAGCAGGGCCCGGGCTGGCTCATCCAGCGCAAACGACAGTTCACCCTGCCCCTGCAGCCACCACAGCCAGCCCAGGGCCAGCGGGCTCACCAGCAAGGTTTCCCA
>SKIE01000246.1 GCA_007116585.1 Wenzhouxiangella sp.
CAAATGCCACCCAGCGGCCATCCGGCGAGACCTGGTATTCGGTGATCCAGTCACCGCGAAGATGTTGGCGCTCATCGAAACCTTGCCGATTGACGCTGTTGAGCGACAGCGCGTTGCCCTCTTCGCGCTGGGCAAACAGAATACGCTGACCGTCAGCGCTGAACTGCGGTCGGTGACCGCGATCAAGCACGCGCTCAGGCTCACTGCCCGCCACACGAACCCGGTACAGACCAGGGCGCTCCGACCAGGTCGGCGAGGACAGAAAGCCGCCGGTGGTCTTGCGGAACACCACCTCGTTGCCGTCAGGCGAAAAGGCCGGCTCGACATAGTGTCCGGGCTCGGTGGTCAGGGTCCGCCCACGGCCGCGTCCGATCGGATGCACCCGGACACTGCCCAGGGCCTCATCGTCCCAGGTCACATAGACCACCTGGCGGCCATCGGGCGAGAAGCGCGGATAAAACTCCCAGTGATCGTTCTGCGAGGTCAGACGACGGTGGGTGCCACGCTCCAGATCATGCACCCACAGATAGCCCAGCGCCTGGAAGATGCCGTAGCGGCCGTCCGGGCTGCGCTGGGTCCAGCGGGCCATGCGAATCGGGAAGGTGTCGGGCGAGACCTCGACGCTGCGCTGCAGGGCCGGATGAACCTTCTTGTCGACCTGAACGTGGACTTCGATTTCGCTGTGCGAGCCGTCAGTGCCCACGCGATGAAACTTTCCGCCGCTCCAGATCACCAGCGATTCACCGTCCGGATGCCAGGCAAACGCCGGGAAGTTGCCCATGTCGCCAGAGGTTTCCTGTTTGTCGCGATCGAGCTGATCAAACAGGCTGCGCTCAATCCCTGAGGCCAGGTCACGCACCATCAGGCGCGATGACAGCGTCTGCGGATTGCGCCGCACAAAGGCCAGTTGCGCACCGTCGGGTGAGAGCACCGGCCGCACCGCCCCGCCCGGCCCACCGACCACGTTCTGCACTTCGCCAGATTCGAGATCCAGCCGGCGTACAGCAAAAATGCCCTTGACCGCATCACGGTTGTACTGCCAGACGCGCCCGGGCGTGATGTCCTGGCTGAAATACAGGTGCCGGCCATCCGGGGAGAAAAACGGTTCGGCGATGTTTTTCTGAGATTGCTGCCCGTGCAGTCGCTCCACCAGCTCAACGCCAGCCCCGCCGCCGCGGTGATACATCCAGATGGCGCCGGCCGGTATCGAGCGCTGGGAGACATAGCCTTTGCGGGCGGCAATATAGTCGCCGTCCGGCGACCAGGCCGGATTGTGCAACAGGTGCTCACGCTCGGCGCTGACCTGAGTCAGATTGCCGCCGTCGGCATCCATGATCCAGATGTTTTCCGATCCATCGCGGTCGGAGATGAACGCGATATGGCGACCGTCCGGGCTGTAGCGCGGCTGGAAATTCCAGGCAATATCGTCGGTCAGGGCCTCGGCCTGCCCGCCCTCAATGCCCACTCGGTAGATATCCCCGAGCATGTGAAACACCAGGTACGCGCCGTCGGGGCTGATATCGACGTCGGACCAGGTCACCTCTCGGGTATCGATCGAAATTGTCTGCCAGTCGCCGGGCGGCTCCAGCACCGACCAGCCCTGGTCGGCGCCGTTCCTGTCGTCAGCCGTTGCTGTGATTGCCGCAATGAGAAGCAGCAGCGAAAGAGTTACTTTTAATCGCATAACGTTGATCTTCGGTTTTTTATTTCGGTTCGTTGGCCACGCCGTGCGGTACGTGGCCGGTGGCCACTTCCTGGCTGGCCGTGGAACAGTGCATTTGCTGATCGTCAAAAAAGATGTCGGCCCCGAACGCGCGCAGGAATGGCGCCTTGGCCCGCCCGCCCAGAAACATTGCCTCATCGATGCGGATGCCCCAGGCACGCAGCGTGAGAATCACGCGTTTGTGGGCCGGGGCTGAGCGGGCCGTCACCAGCGCGGTGCGGATCGGGTTGTCTTCCATCGGATAGGCGGACTGAATCCGATGGATACCTTCCAGCACCCGCTTGAAGGGGCCGGCTGCCAATGGCTCCAGCGCGGCCCGGCGTTCACTGTCGGAAAACGCCTCGAGCCCGTGTTCTTTGTAAACCCGCTCGGCTTCGTCGGAAAAAATGACGGCATCGCCGTCGAAGGCCAGACGCAGCTGAGTCGAGCGGTTTTCGCGCGTGGCCGAAGGCAGAATCGTGGCGGCCGCGTAGCCGGCCATCAGTACCCGACGGACGTCTTCGTCATTGGACGACAGAAACAGCTGGGCCCCCGATGGCTCGATGTAGAGCGACGGGGAGGCGCCACTGGTGAACATGGCCCGCTGGATATCGAGCCCGTGATGTTCAATGGAGTTGAAGATGCGCAGACCGATATCGGCGTTATTGCGCGACAGCAGGATGACCTCCACGCCGGGGTGGTCCATGCCCCCCTCATTGAGCGCAAGCAGCTTTCGGACCAGGTTGAAGGCGACGCCGGGGCGCAGGATTTCATTCTCGCGTGAGAGTTGATAGTCCATGTACGCTTCCAGGCCGCCTTCCTCGTAGACCTGGTGGCTGCTGTCAAGATCGAACAGCGCGCGCGATGAAATGCCCACTTTCAGCGGGCCGGGACCCTGGGCTGTGTAGTCGGAATCAGACATAACCTCGGAAAGATAGCACAAGGGTGGGTGGGGCCGAGCGCGCGATCCTCTCCCGGCGCTACGGGCGAACGATGTTGGTGGCGCGGCATGGTTTGGTAGCGCTTTGGGTGCCTTGGGAATTTCGTTGGTGCCAAATCGAGTGACTTGCTCATGGCAGGACAAGATCGCCTATCGAAAGAGCGGATAAGTTGTGCAGGCTTCCGCGCCCTTCGGTTCGGGAGAGGATCCCGCGCTCGGTGCTGGAGAGGTTTGGCGCAACTTCCTTTTAGGCTCTGAGGTTCGCGAGCCTCATCACAACCTATTCAGAACCATCTCCCACCTTTCAGATCGGGTGGTGGTGGACGCCCCGCAGCCGGAGACGGCGCGGAAAGTGCACGTAGTTATCCGCTCCTATCTGCTGCACCCCAGTCATCAAAAAAGCACAGCGCCCGCCTGAGCACAACCCAGACCTAATGCCACCCAAGCGCCACCAGCCCATCCGATCAACCAGCGTCGATAGCCATCGCAGGCAGCGGGGCGTCCACCACCACCCGATCCATCCCCCCTACCCGTCGGGAATGAGAAACTGCTCGCGCAGAATCCGTTCCTCCAGCGAATGTTCAGGATCAAACAGCAGGCGGGGCCCAATGCTTCGGTCCAGCGCCACGTGCACGCGCTGGACATCCCGGACCTCGTCATAATCGGCCGTCGCGCTCACCGGCCGGCGCTGCGGCTGCAGCACCTCGAACTCGATCTCGGCTGCAGCCGGGAGAATGGCGCCATGCCATCGGCGCGGCCGGAACGGGCTGATCGGCGTCAGCACCACCGCCTCGGTACCCAGCGGCAGGATCGGACCATGGGCCGACAGGTTGTACGCCGTCGACCCGGCCGCCGTTGCAACCATGACCCCATCCGCCACCAGACGTTCGAGACGTTCACGTCCGTTGACCAGGATGCGCACCTGCGCGGCCTGGTTGATCTGGCGCAACAGCGAGACCTCGTTGAAGGCCAGCGCATCCGAGCGCTGCCCGCTTACCGTTTCGCAACTCATCCGCAGCGGATTGAGCGGTACCGGGTGCGCGGCCTGAATGCGGGCCGGCAGGTCTTCCGGGCCATAGCGGTTCATCAGAAAACCCACATCACCCAGACGCATGCCGAAGATCGGCACGTCCAGGGTGGCGTGCTCATGCAGGGTATGCAACATGAAGCCATCGCCGCCGAGCACCACCAGCACCTCGGCGGCTTCCAGGCTCACGCGCCCATAGCGTCGCTCCAGTTCAACCAACGCCTCGCGCGAGCCAGGATGCTCACTGGCGACAAACGCTATCGCCGGCCTGCTGCTCACTGGGCGGTTGCCTCCAGCAACTGGCCAATACCATTGAGCGCGACCTGCAGCGACGGATAGTCGCCGGCCGATGTGTTGCGCATTTCCTCAAGCATGACCGCCACGCGCGCGGTTTCAGAGGAGTAGCGCTCAAACCAGCTGGCGACCGGATCCTCGGCATCGCCACTGTCGGCCAGCACCCGGCGGGTCAGACGACGGTGATAGCCATACAGTTCGTCGCGCAGGTTGCCGCGTGCATGGGCATGCCACTGCCGCTCGACCGGCAGACGCTCGATCTGTCCACGCAGCCATTTCAGGCACAAACGATCGATCAGACCGAAGTAGATGGTCGCCACATCGGAAACCGGCAGTTCCTGGCTGGCGGCCTCGTCGACAATATCCAACGCCGGCTGCAGGAACGCCATCGCAGCGGCTCGGGCGGCCAACTCGTCGGGGAAGCCTGACTGGCTCAGCGCATTACGACGTTCGCGGTAGATGCGGCACAAATCCTCGTCGAGCAGGTCCTCAAGCCCCGACTCGTACTCGGCCAGACCCGGCGCGAAACGCTCAACCTTGCTGGAGATATCAATCGACCGCCCGCCAGGCAGCGCAATCAGGCGGCGGGTGGCCTGGCGCAGCAGGTTCCACATCTCGCGCACGGCCTCAACCTGCTGTTTAGCCGGCACCTGATTGTCCAGCGCCTCGATGCTGGCCCAGTAGTCGCGCGCCCGAAACACTTCGCGCGCCACCGTGTAGGCCTTGGCCATGGTGGCTGAATCCGCGCCGGTATCTTCGCGAATGCGGGTGGCGAAATGAGCACCCATGCGGTTGACGATGGAGTTCGTCACCCGCGTGGCGATGATCTCGCGCCACAGGCGATGCTCCGGCATCAGCTCGGCGAAGCGCTCCGTCAAGGGCGCGGGGAAGTAATCCTCAAGCTCACGTGACAGGTAGGGATCCTCGGGCACATCCGAGGCCAGCAAATCCTGATACAGCGTGATTTTGCTGTAGGACAGCAGCAGCGCCAGTTCCGGCCGGGTCAGGCCGAAGCCCCTGGCCACCCGCTCGCGCAGTTGCTCCTCATCCGGCAGATGCTCAAGGTCACGGTCAATCACACCCTTGCGGTCCAGCATGGCGATCAGATGCGCTTCGGCACCGAGCCGGTCGGTGGTCAGGCTTTCCATCAGGCTGATCGCCTGGGTTTGCAGATAGTTGCTGCGCAGAACCAGGCCGGCGACCTCGTCGGTCATTTCGGCCAGCAGTTGATTGCGCTCGGGTTCAGTCAGCAGTTCCTGCTTGACCGCCTGGTTGAGCAGGATCTTGATGTTGACTTCATGATCCGAGCAGTCCACGCCGGCCGAGTTGTCGATAAAGTCGGTATTGAGGCGGCCGCCCGCCAACGCGTACTCGATGCGCCCCGGCTGGGTCAGACCGAGGTTGCCGCCCTCCCCGACCACGCGGCAGCGCAGGTCCGAGCCGTTCACCCGAACCAGGTTGTTGGCGATGTCACCGACCTCGGCATCGGACTCATGCGAGGCCTTGACGTAGGTACCGATCCCTCCGTTCCAGACCAGATCAACCGGGCTTTTGAGCAACTCGCGAATCAGTTCATGCGGCGCCAGCGATTCGGCCTCCACGCCCAGCCAGTCCCGTACTTCCTCAGACAGCGGGATGGACTTGGCCTGGCGCGAAAACACGCCGCCGCCGGCAGAGATCAGCGCCTCGTCGTAATCAGCCCAGGTCGAGCGGGAGAGGCCGAAAAGTCTCTCGCGTTCGCAGTAGCTGGTTTCAGGGTCCGGATCCGGATCGAGAAAGATGTGCAGATGGTTGAAAGCGGCTTTCAGGCGGATCTGGCGAGACAGCAGCATGCCGTTGCCGAATACATCACCCGCCATATCGCCGATGCCGACCACGCTGAACGGCTCGGACTGGATGTCGGTACCCAGTTCACGGAAGTGCCGCTTGACCGATTCCCAAGCACCACGCGCGGTGATGCCCATGCCCTTGTGGTCGTAGCCGTTCGACCCACCGGAGGCGAACGCATCCCCCATCCAGAAGCCGTGCTCGGCCGAGATGGCATTGGCAATATCGGAAAATGTGGCCGTACCCTTGTCGGCGGCCACCACCAGGTAGGGGTCGTCGTCATCACAGCGGACCACGTCGCGCGGCGGCAGCACCTCGTCGTCGCGCAAATTGTCGGTGATATCCAGCAGCCCGTTGATGAAACTGCGGTAGCAATACACCACCTCGGCCATCAGGGCATCGCGATCGTCTCCCGACGGCGGACGCTTGACGACGAACCCTCCCTTGGCGCCCACCGGGACAATCATGGTGTTCTTCACGCTCTGGGCGCGCATCAGGCCAAGCACTTCCGTGCGGAAGTCAGCCAGGCGATCCGACCAGCGCAGCCCGCCGCGGGACACCAGCCCGCCGCGCAGGTGAATGCCTTCGGTGCGCGGCGAATAGACCCAGATCTCCCGGAACGGCCGCGGCGGCGGCAGGTCAGGCACGCGCTGTGAGTCGAGCTTGAAGCTGATGTAGTCCGGCCATTGCCCGCGCGCATCGCGCTGGAAATAGCTGGTGCGAAGCACCGAGCTGATCAGGTCGCAGAAAGCACGCAGGATGCGATCCTGATCGGCCGATGCGACGCTGTCGAGTGCGCGCAGGATGGTCTTGCGAATGACCTTGCAGGCCGCTTCATCCGGCTCTCCCTCGCGCGCATCGCAGACCTCGTCGAGGTATTCGGCAAGCACGCTGTCGTCCAACCCTGCCGCCAGAGAGCGGCAGTCCGAAGCCAGCGCGCGTCGGGCCGAACTGCGCCTGGCCCGGCCTTCCTTGCGCCTGGCCGGGTCAAGCCGACACTCGAAATACTCCACCAGCAAACGAGCCACCAGCGGCCAG
>SKIE01000061.1 GCA_007116585.1 Wenzhouxiangella sp.
CGTGCTGTGCCAGGGCCTTGATGACGCGGTCCTGGCGGTCAACCGACCAGTCCTTGAACAGCGGAAACGCGCGCAGGCCAATGGCATCGCAGTAGCGCGACAGCACGCCTGCCACCTCGGCGATGTGCTCTTCGGCATCGCCATCCATGACCACGCCGGGCTCGAACTCGATGCCCCAGGCCGCCTTGCCCGGCTCCAGCACCACCGCATGGGCGCCGAGCTGAAAGGCGCCAATTTCGAACGAGGAGCGCGTGCGCAGGCTGGGGTTGAGAAACAACAGAGCCAGCGTTTTGCCCTCCAGCCGGCGATTGACCGGCGAGCGTTTCAACGCGGCCGCGCTGTCGAGCAAGCCCTGCAGCTCCTCGCGGGACCAGTCGACGGTAGACAGGAAGTGGCGCATTGGACTGGCGGGCTCCTTCAATATCCGGTGACCGGGAAAGCCAAGCCCGCCAATCTGCCATAGCGCTGCGCCCAAGGCAAGGCCGATACGGCCCTTCGCGCGGGCTGCGCTTCCACGTGCCTGCGCGCACGCTTGAAGACAGTGCTACATTGAGCCACCACTATCTACTGTTTCTATAGGAGTCGCAGGCATGGGTATTGAAGTCGGCCTATTGGGCCTGATCTGGCTGATCATCGTTATCTGGGCCATCATCAAGACTGCCCAGGCCCGCGTGGGCCCGGTGCCGAAGTTTCTGTGGATTCTGATCCTGCTGTTCTTTCCCGTGCTGGGGCTGATTCTCTGGATCTTTCTCGGCCCCAAGGGCTGATCAGTTCAGGCGCAAGCGCATGAACTTGCGCTTTCCGACCTGAAGCACGCCCGCAAAACCGGCGCTCAGCACCAGCCCGCGATCATCGACTCGCTCCCCGTCGATCCTGACCGCGCCCTGCTTGATCATGCGGAAGGCCTCCGAGTTGGAGGCCGTGAGCCCGCACGCCGTCAGGGCGGCGGCGACCCCCAAACCCTCAGCACCCGCCGGTAGGGTTTTGTCCGGGATGTCGTCCGGCATCTCGCCCTGGCGGAAGCGGGCAATGAAGACCTCCCGCGCCTGCTCCCCGGCGCCGGCGCCATGGAAGCGGTCAACAAGCTCCAGCCCCAGCTCGAACTTGACGTCGCGCGGGTTGCGCCCTTCGGCCACAGCCGTTTTCAACTGCTCCAGCTCGGCCGTGGGGCGGAAGCTCAGCAGTTTGAAGTAACGCCACATCAAATCATCGGAAATACTCATCAGCTTGCCGAACATCTCGTCGGGCGTATCGGTAATGCCAATGTAATTTCCCAGCGACTTCGACATTTTCTGAATGCCGTCAGTGCCCTCAAGCAGCGGCCAGGTGATGATGATCTGTGGTTTTTGTCCTTCCTGGGACTGCAGTTGCCGCCCGACCAGCAGGTTGAACTTCTGATCGGTGCCGCCCATTTCGATGTCGGCCTTCAGCGCAACAGAGTCATACCCCTGGACCAGCGGATAGAGGAATTCGTGCACCGCAATCGGCTGACCGCTCCGGTAGCGTTTTTCGAAATCATCGCGCTCAAGCATGCGCGCCACGGTGTATTTCGACGCCAGGCGAATCATGTCCGCGGCGTTCATGTCGCCAAACCACTCGGAGTTGAAGCGCACCTCGGTGGCCGAGCGGTCGAGGATCTTGAACACCTGCTCGGCGTAGGTCTTCGCGTTGGCGCGGATATCGGCCTCGCTCAGGGGCTTGCGGGTGACGTTCTTGCCGGTCGGGTCGCCGATCATCCCGGTGAAATCACCGACCAGGAAGATGGCCACGTGGCCTGCATCCTGAAAGCGACGCATGGCGTTGATGATGACGGTGTGGCCCAGGTGCAGGTCAGGCGCGGTCGGGTCGAAGCCGACCTTGACCCGGAGCGGATGCCCCTGGTCCAGGCGTTGCTGGAGTTCATCGGGCTGGATGATCTCGGCAGCACCACGGGTCAATTCGTTCATTGAGGTCACGATCATGGCCAGGACAAGGGACGGAAACTGGACGGGCGGATTGACTTCCTGACCCGGAAATCGGTAATGTTACCGGGTTTTTTGGCCACGAAGTTCAAGGATGACGAGAAAAACCATGGCGCGCCGTCGCCTCGGCTCGACCCGGTCCCGCCTTGTTGCTCGGATCCGCGCCCGGCTGGCGCTGCTGCTCTCGCAGGCATTGTCACTGGCCACCGTCGTGCGCAATGCCTTGATCGACCACCCGCGCTGGTCAACGGCAGCTGCGCTGCTGATCGCGCTGGGGCTGGTAATGAGCATCGTCGACTTGGGTACTGACGAGCCCGTACCGGCAACCGCCGAGCGCAGCCTGGCACTGCCTGATACCTTTCAGCAGCTCGCGCAACAAGCGCCGGAGCATGGCGATAACCCTCTTCCGGTCGATGCATCTGCCGGGGATAGCCCCTCGCCCATGGCCGCACAGCCGGCCAAGCGCGAATGGAAACTGGTAGAAGTTCGGCCCGGCCAGACCCTTGAGCGGATCTTTCGTAACCTGGGTTTAAGCGCGCGCGACCTGCATCAGGTCGTGACCTTGAACGAGCAAACCCAAGGTCTGGCGCGCATTCGGCCTGGCGATGAGTTCGGCTTCGATATCGATCCGGACGGGCGCCTGCTGGCCATGCGCGCAGACTATGACGAGGACCGCTGGCTGATCGTTGAAAACGGTGACGACGGACTGGAAAGCCGGATTCAGTCGCGGGCGATGGATTCCCGCGTTGTCGAGGCCAGCGGCATCATTTCGTCTTCGCTGTTCAACGCCGCATCCGATGCCGGGCTGTCGGACAACATGACCATGCGCCTGGCCAACATCTTCGGCTGGGATATCGATTTCGCGCTTGATATTCGTTCCGGCGATCGCTTCGCGCTGATTTATGAAGAGATCTGGCGCGACGGCGAGTTCCTGCGCGACGGGCCGATTCTGGCCGCGCGCTTCGTCAACCGCGGAGAGAGTTTCGAAGCCATCCGCTTTGATGCCGGCGACGGCCCCGACTATTTCGCGCCCGACGGGCGCCCCATGCGCCGGGCCTTCCTGCGTGCGCCGCTGAACTTCACCCGCGTAACGTCTAACTTCAACCCGCGGCGGTTTCACCCGATCACCCAGCAGATGCGTCCGCACAACGGCACCGACTACGGCGCGCCCACCGGTACGCCGGTTTGGGCATCGGGCGACGGCCGCGTCATCCGCTCGGCCTACAATAACGCCAACGGCAACTACGTCTTTATCCAGCACGGCAACAATATCGTGACCCGGTATCTGCATCTGCATCGACGCCATGTGCGGGTTGGTGAGCGGGTACGTCAGGGCCAGACCATCGGCACCGTCGGCATGACCGGGATGGCCACGGGGCCCCACCTGCACTATGAATTCCTGGTCGACGGTGCCCACCGCAATCCGCGCACCGTGGATTTGCCCGACGCCGAGCCCTTGCCGGCCGACAAGATGGACGCCTTTCGCGAAGCCGGCACACCCTTACTGGCCCAGCTCGACGATCTCCAGGGACCGACCGTGCTGCTTGCTCAAAGCCAGCGTGACGGCGATAACTGCGAGGGCGCCGACGCCGACTGCTAGCAGCACCGCGGCGTGTCCGAACACTTCGTCGGGCTGCTCTCCGGCACCAGCATGGACGGCATTGATGCCGTCCTGTGTGATTTCGCCACGCGCCCACCTCGGATCATCGCGGCACGCACAGAACATTATTCCCCAGACCTGCGCGTCCTCCTCGATCGGATGCGCGAAAACCCCGACAGCCTGCCTGTCGCCGACCTGGCCGAGTTGGATGGGCTTCTGGGCGACGCCTTTGCCAACGCCGTTATCGAACTGCTTGCCGAATCCGGTCTTGCCGCAAGTGATGTACACGCCATTGGCAGCCATGGACAAACCGTGCTCCACCGGCCTGAAGCCTGTCCGCCGCACACCCTGCAGATCGGCGACCCGCACCGAATCGCCGCCCGGACGGGCATTCGAACCGTGGCCGATTTCCGGCGCGCGGACCTGGCGGCCGGCGGGCAAGGCGCACCGCTGGCGCCGCTGATCCATCAGGTGCTGCTGGCCAGCAGCGACGAAAATCGCGTGGTGGTTAACCTCGGCGGCATCGCCAACATCACCGTGCTGACGGACCACGGGGATGTCAGGGGCTTCGATACCGGACCGGCCAACTGCTTTGTTGACCTTTGGTACCGCCAGCACCAGGCCGGTTCATTTGACCGCAACGGCGCCTGGGCGGCCAGCGGCCGGGTTGATTCCGACTGGCTCTCTACGCTGCTCGATGACCCCTACTTCAGCCGGCAACCTCCCAAAAGCACCGGCATCGAATACTTCAACGCGGCATGGCTGACGTCACGTTTACCGTCCTGGGCGCATAGCCGCCCGGCCGATATTCAGGCGACGCTGCTGGCGCTTTCGATCGAAACACTGGCACAGGCCATTCTGGACCTGCCGGCTGACCAGCAGCCGGCTCAAATTATTGTCTGCGGCGGTGGCGTGCATAATGCTGAACTGATCAGGCGCCTGAAAGACCGTCTCGGCGACCGCCCCATCGCATCATCAGCGAGTTTCGGCCTGGACCCGGACTTCGTCGAGGCGATATTGTTTGCCTGGATGGCCCGTGAGCGCCTGACCGGGCGGCCACTGGCAACGCCTTCGATCACCGGGAGCCATCAGCCCGTACTGGCCGGCGTGGTTTTCGAGCCGAACTGATGCAAGCCTCCATCAGGATTGTCGGGAACGGGTTAGAAATCAAACTGGTCTCAATGAAAAGCCCCTCCATGGATGCAGCATGATCCCCGCCCAGTTACTTCGTTTGCTGTTAGTAGCCTCGCTGGCAATGGTCTTGAGCGGGTGCGGCAGCCCCGAGCCTGAAGAGCCACAGCCAACGCCCCCCGAATCCACGAGCGAGCCGCTGGCCGGGCCGCAGCGAACGGCACCCGCCGACGCGGCGCCGCCAGCCCGCGCCAGTGACGAAGCAGCGGAACCGGAGGCAGTTGCCCGAGCTCGAGCCGAACGTCAGGCGCTGCGGGATCGACGACGCGAGCAATTCAACTGGTGGCAGGATGAGGACCTGGCGCGCGACCTAGGTCTGGAGGGCCACCAGCGCGAGGCTCTACTGGCCGCCCGGGAAGAACTGCAGCGCGCTCGGGTGGTCACGCGCGAGCGCCTGCGCGCCCAGCGCGAACTCCAGCGCCAGGCCGAGCGCGACGGGGATCATGATCGCCTGGCTGATGTTCGAGCACAAGCCAGAACCCTCCAGAAACAACTGCGGGAGTCCAACCAGCTCTGGGATCAGACGCTGCGCGATACCCTCGATGAGCAACAGCTTGAGCAATTACTCGAGCGACAGCCGGACGCGCTGGCACCCGACGATTCGGGCTAGTGGTCCGTCAACCTGATAATTGCGGGTTCAGCGTTCCTGTGGCGCTTCGCTGCAAGACGCGCCTCGCCGTGAATGGCCATAGCCCTTTACAAGAGCCGGAACGCTGCCATGGGCGCTGACAGACCAACTGAACCCGTAATTATCAGGTTGACGGACCACTAGTGTACCTGTCGGGCGGCGCTGGCCATTTGCTGTCGCCGACTCATCAGGTAGAACACCAGCAGCATGGCCGGGATGCCCAGGGCCGAGGCGTAGAAGAAGAAGAACACGTAGCTGGTCTGGTCGACGATCCAGCCCGAGGGGCCACCAAGGAACTTGCCGGGCAGGGTCATCAGCGAGCTGAACAGGGCGTACTGGGTGGCGGTGTAGCGGCGGCTGACCAGACCAGACATCCAGGCAATGAAGACCGTGGCCGAAAAGCCGACGAAGAAGTTGTCGCCGGTAATTGTCAGGGTCAGCGCCCACAGCACCGGCTGCATGGTCGCCAGCCAGGCGAACAACAGGTTGGTCGCGGCAATTCCGATGGCGCCAACCAGCATCATCGGCATCAGGCCGAAGCGGGCCACCATCAAACCGCCGACCAGGCCGCCGCTGATGGTCATGGCCACGCCGAACAGGCCGCTGATCGCGCCGATCTGCGAGAGCGTAAATCCGACATCCAAGTACAGCGGGTTGGCCATGGCGGCCATGGACAGGTCGCTGGCCTTGTACAGGCCGACCAGGGCCAGAATGGGCAGCGCCAGCCAGCGGAAGCGGCGAAGGAAATCGACGAAGGGCGCGATCACAGCACCCGTAATCCAGGCGCCCATGTCGGCGGCAAAGCCTTTCAGCGGCGTGCGCTCGCGGAATGCAATGACCAGCGGGTCGCGCTCGATGTCCAGGCGCTCCGGCGAGGACGGTTCGGGCGAGATGGCCACGGCGAACATTCCAATCACCACCAGCGCGGCCATGGCCAGGTAGGCGACGGTCCAGCCCAGGAAATCGGCCATGAACAGCGCGCCGGCTCCGGTCGCCAGCAGGGCCAGGCGGTAGCCCAGCACGTACGTACCGGCCAGCGCGGCCTGGAACTCGACCGCGTCGGACTCGATGCGAAAGGCATCGATGGTGATGTCCTGGGTGGCCGAGGCAAAAGCCACCACCACCGCCAGCAGAGCCAGCTGGGTCAATTGCGTCAGCGGATCGGTCAGCGCCATGCCGGCCAGGCCCAGCATGATGGCCAGCTGCGCGGCCAGCATCCAGCCGCGGCGCTGGCCCAGCCAGGCAGTCAGCAGCGGCAATCGAATGCGGTCCACGACAGGGGCCCACAGCACCTTGATCGAGTAGGTAATACCCACCCAGGCAAAGAAACCGATCGCGGTGCGCGACACACCCTCCGAGCGCAGCCAGGCGGTCAGGGTGGAAAACACCAGCATGAACGGCAGCCCGGCCGAAAAGCCGAACAGCAGCATGC
>SKIE01000116.1 GCA_007116585.1 Wenzhouxiangella sp.
AGCGCCCACTGGAAACGGTGCGGAAACACCTCGTCGGACGGAACAACGACACGATGCTGGTCGGGCTCGTGGGCCAGAGCAAGGAGATCGTTCCTTCGCACCAGGAGCATGCCATCGACATACTCCAGCATGTCGACCATCAGCGTCAGCCCGTCAGGTTGAGAAAACCCGGGAAACAAGTCCGACAATGGCTGGTAGTGACCGTCGGCGAAGTCGAGTCGGTACGGGCCGCTGGTTTTGGCGACCCAGGCTGCGAGCCCTTCGCGTGCCGTGCGGATGGCAACAACCGGGGCCGATTCCAGGCGACCACTGTCCGGGTCGGCCAACGGGTAGCGCCGGAATGCGGCATGATCCGGCGCGAGGTACGCTAGCCCTTCGTTTCTGACCGCCAGCCACAAGCCGCCTTCGTGATCCAGCTGGTGCGCCGACTGCAGTGTTCGGTCCGTCAGAGCAAGCGGCAGGTCTTGCTGACCCTGCACCATTTTCACGCGCCGGGTCTCCGGATCGATCAGGGCCAGTCCTTCCCGCGTCGTCATGAAAATCCGACCGTCGGGCAAGCCCCCGACCGCATTGGCGAACACGCCGGGCGTCGGGATGACGTCGGGCACGAGCGTCGCCAGGTCGTCATGAATGGAGCCCAGATGCACCAGGTTGGCGCCCTGTGTAAGGTAGAGCTCACCATCCGGGTCAATCCAGGCAGAAAACAGCACTTCCCGGTTGCCTTCTCCCGGCCGAAAGACGGACCGGAACCGAGCATCTCCCCGGGCCTGATCGAGAACGCTGAGCTGACCGGTCTGGACCAGCCAGATGCGGCATTCAGCATCAGTGAGCATGTGGACAAGAAAACCACCGGGATCAAGCCCCGTGTCTTCATCATCCTGGGCGAATAACCGAAAGCTGTCGTCGACAGGATCGAACACGCCCACGCCGCCCTGCATGAACGCCATCCAAAGCCTGCCGTCACAATCTTCGGTCATGGACCAGACATTGTCGAACGGCAGTGGCCCGGACTCGGATTCGGGCGCCAG
This sequence comes from Wenzhouxiangella sp., assembly GCA_007116585.1. Next base: position 1,029 of record SKIE01000116.1, read on the forward strand.
ATGACGTCGAATGCGCAGGTCAGGCCCGATTTCCACAACCCCAGCGCCGGATAAAGCTGCCCAGACCATGCCGTCGCTATGCGCATGCAGCGACATGACGTTCTGTTCGGGCAAGGCGTTTGGATGCGCAGGGTCGCGCGGTAGCAGGTTGAGGTGGTCGCCTTCGTGGCGGACCAGTCCGGATTGAGTCCCGATCCAGATATAGCCGTGGGCATCCTGGACGATGGCCTCAACGGCCGGATCCGGCAGCCCCTCCTGCAGACTGATCTGGCGGAACACCGGGTTGCCTTCGGCAGTGGCAAAACCCGCCGCCACCAGCAAAAGCGGTATCAACAACCAGCGCAACCGCCCCCGGCTGCGGGCGTGGATCAATCTCGTCCCCGTCACTAGCCAACTCGGCTCGGAATGAAGAAGCTATCTACTATAAAGGTGAGGAGAAAAAACAAAAAGCCCCTGGCAGGACTCCCGCCCGGGGCTTTGAGTCAGAAACAGCGCAGCAGGTCGGCGGACTAGAACTCCGCTTCTTCTGCCTCTCGTGCGGCTTCCAGCGCTGCACGGCACTCATCTGAAAGCGTTGTGCCGGCCAACTGCTGCGCCCGGCAGGCGGTCAGGAAGCGCTCCTGGGCAGCCTCCTCCAGCCGCTCGGCCTGATCGGCTTCCAGCTGCGCCTGACGGGTTTCCGTGTCGTCAATCGCCTTGATGTAGGTGCGCCAGTCCCGAGCCTGCGCACGCGTGGAGGCAAAGCGCTCGGCTTCGGCAAACGCTCGATCCGCAGCCCTGCGCTGCTCTCGGTCACCCGGGCCTGCCTGGTTGAACAATGCGTTACCCAGTAAGACCCAGGCTTCGGCCAGGTTATCTTCCAGTCCGCCGCGGTCGATGGCCGCCTCGAAAGCGCTGGCAGCCTCTTCGTTGTCCTCGGTCGCCAGATAGGCCTGGCCCAGCCGGAAATAGAGATTGCCGGTCTCCGACAAACTGGCTGCCTCATTCAATATGGGAATCGCGCGTCGGTGCTCCCGCGCCTGGCTCCAGAGCTGTGACAGCAACTCAAGGTTTTCGACAGAGCGTTCGACATTGCCGTCGTCCATTTCGCGCGAAATCAAACGTGCTCCACGATAGGGATTGTTGAACGAAGAATAAAACTGGCCGAGGATCAGGATATCGCCCTCGTCTTCAATCAGGCCGGAGATATAGGCAGACTCCAGTGCGCTGAACGATTTCAGTTCTTCGTCCTGCTCAAGATAAAGCGAGGACAACTGGCGCCAAAAGCTGAGCTCGTCCGGCCAATGCGCGACCATGCGCTTGAGTAGCATCGTGCGATCGGGCACGTTACCCAGTTCACTGTAAAGCACGTTCTTCAATTCATAGTGGCGGCGCTCCGGGTCTTCGGACCGCTCCATTGCTTTCTTGATGGCTTCCAGCGACTCTTCGTAATTGTTGATCTGATAGTGCGCACCAGCGAGCATGAAATAGGTACTGGCCGGAATCTCGTCCGGATCCTCTTCCATCCACTCCTCGAAAAACCGAATGGACCGCTCGTACTGTTCCGTCACGAAGTACAACTGCGCCATGTTGAAACGCAGGCGGTTCTGCTGTTCATCAGGCAGCGCGTTCTGACGCAAGGCATCCTCGAAATCCGCCAGCGCTTCTTCAAGGTTTTCTTCATTGACGTGCGCCGAACCCCGAATCTGCATGACAGAGGCCCGGTCGAATTCCGTCATGCGATCGCCTCGGCGTTCCATCAGGCGATTAAGCGCTGTAATCGCCTCAGCGCTCTTTTCTTCTTCGAGCAACTCGTACGCGCTGAGCAGGTCGTTGGCGACTGCCGGCGTGAGTGATCCAGCCTGAGCCGGTTGCGGCGCAAGCTGCCACGAAACCGCCAGAAGAATTGAGATTCCGATCGTCAGGAAACGGGCCATAGGCTTAATCCTCAGTTCCAAAGTCAATCGCGGTTCTTACCCCGAATCGCGGCTGGGCGACACCATCAACCACGCGGGGCTGATAACGCCAGCGCTGCACTGCCCGCATCGCGGAGCGGTTGAAACAGGCATTCGACGAATCCAGCACCCGCGGGTTGACCACCGAACCTTCCGGCGTCACGTCGAATTCAACCACCACGGTCTCCAGTTCCCGCGCCGAGCGCAGGCACTGCGTGGGATACTGTGGCGGAATGCGAACAAGCGGTTGGGCGTCACGGTCGGGGTTAAAGCCGGTGCCGATATCCAGATCAGCCCCGGAGAAATCCGGCAACGCACCCATCTGAACCGCCATCTGCGGCCGGAAAGAGGGGTCGGAAACGGTCGGCGGCGGCGGCGGCGGTTGGTCCAGCACCGGACGCTGCAAGTCCTGCTGACGATCCTGCGCGCGGTCCTGCAACTGGCGCAGGACGTTGATTTCCACCGACCGATCTTCAGCCAGTTCAACGTCCTGCTGCTGCCGGATCACGGTGGCAAGCAGCAAAAACAACACTGAAGTGACCAACAGCGCGGCGGGTAGTCCAGAAACGAGGCGAATTAGGCTGCTCATGATCTTAGAGTCGAAACGGCTACAGTGTCTTGGACGCCCGCATCGCGAATTTGTTGCAAGACCTCCACCAGGTACTCGCTGTCAGCCGCCCCGTCGGCCTGAATCACAGCACTGCCGCGGGGGTTTTCACGCCGCAGACGCTCGACCGCGACACGCACCCCTTCCAGCGCCGTCTCCTGACGGTTGATCCAGATTTGGTTGTTGGAGTCAATCGCAACCAGAATCGAGACCAGGCGCTGTTCCTCGGCCGTATCAGCCGGCGGCCGCTGAACCGTGACACCAGGCTCCTTGATGAAGGTCGCGGTGACGATGAAAAAAATCAGCATGATGAAAACGATGTCCAACAGCGGCGTGACGTTCACGTCGGTGTCTTCGGCGTCCTGTTTTCTGCGTCTTAGCATGGCGTTGGTTCCGAATAGTTAGCGCTGGATCGCCAGTGCAGGGTCCACCCCGGCTGAGCGGGTCTGGTCCAGCACGAGTACGGTCGACTCAATCGGCGCGTCCGGTGCGGCATTGAGCAACACGACCCCTTCCGGACGTTCGGCCCGGAACGCCTCGACGGCCGGCGTCACCGAACGCGGGTCAACCATTCGTACATCGTCGATCATGACAAACCCGTCGCTGCGAACCGTGAGGATCATGGTTGGCGGCGGCCGGCGCTGATCCTCCGGCGGATCCGGCGTTGGCGACGTAATCCCGATGCCGATCTCATCGAGGAAGGTCGCGGTGACGATAAAAAAGATCAGCAGGATGAAGACAATGTCGAGCAGCGGCGTGATGTTGACGTCAGCAGCTTCTTCATCCGAACTGGTCAGACGCCGCTTGGCGCCATAACCCAGACCGGCGTCAACGTCAAGATGCTCTGACAACGCCGCAACAATCCGCGTGTTTTTTCGCTCAAGATAGTTGATCGACAACACCCCTGTCAGCGAAACCGCCAGCCCGGTCATGGTCGGGATCGTCGCCCGGGAAATACCGGACGCCATCAGGCGAGCATTGGACGACCCCGTATCGACGATGACCTGGAACACCTCGATCATCCCGGTCACGGTACCCAGCAGGCCAAGCAGCGGCGTGATCACGATCAAGGCCTTGATGGGGCCGAGGAAGCGCTCGTTTTCGACCCGCACCTCCGAGATCAGACGCTCACGATAAGCGTGGGCCTCCCAACTGCCGTGATCCTGCCGGTCGTTCCAACGGCTGCTCTGGGTCCGAAGCAGACGCCTCGCTGTGAACAGAAAAAAGATGATCCGCTCGCTGATCAGCAACCACATCAAGAAGGTGCTGACCAGCAGGGCAACCACCACGGGACCGCCGACATTGAGGTATCCCCCAATGGCGTCGATCACGTTGGCCGGGACGAGAAATTCCATCACGGGGTCAGCCCTTCTCAGCGGTTTCGGCGACCAGGCTGACAGACTGCTCTTCAAGGACCTGACCGAGTCGACGCGCGGTGCTGGCAGCAAATGCGTGCAGCAACAGCAGCGGAATGGCGGCGATCAGGCCCATCACGGTGGTGACCAGCGCCTGCGAGATGCCGCCGGCCATCAGCTTGGGATCACCCGTACCGAACAGGGTGATGGCCTGGAAGGTGACGATCATCCCGATCACTGTACCCAGCAGCCCCATCAGCGGCGCGACCGCAGCCAGTACCTTGACGACGTTCAGGCCAGCTTCAAGCTTGGGCAATTCTTTGAGGACGGCATCGTCGAGACGCAGTTGCAACGTCTCCAGGTCAGCACTCTTGTGCTCTTCGTAGGCCTGCATCACCCGTCCCAGCGGGTTGGACTTCGATGGCGTGGAGGAACGCATCTGCGAACGAACTTTCATGGCGGTAAACGCCAGCATGATCCAACGGAAAATCGCCAGCAGAATACCGAAGACGGCGACCACGATGATGGCATAACCAATCCCGCCACCCTGGTCAATCCGCTCACGCAGGTTCGGCACCTCCACCACGAGGCCCAGCAGGGTGCCCAGCGAAGGGTCGATCAAGCCGCGAACGACGCCGCTGCCGGTATGGTTAACCACGCGCTGCGCCGCATTGATCTGGGCGCGACCCGGCTGGCGGGACAGATAGCGCAGGGTACCGTCACGCGAGACCAGGAAACCACTCTCTGTAAAGGCCGTGAATGGGCCCACTCTGACCACGGTTTCAGGCCGCGCCTGATTGTCCGGACCGATGACTTCAGCCTCGAATCGGGCCACCTCGGCCTGTTCACCGGCTTCCTGCAGCATAGTGAACCACAGGTTTTCGAGTTCTTCGATGGTCGGCAGGGAAGCAGCCTGAGCCATGCGAGTCAGCCCCTCGCCGCGCCCCTGAAACTGGGTCGATACCAGCGATTCTTCCAGCTGCTCGTTCAGGTCGGCAGCGGCTGCGCGGGCAACCCCGAAAAGTTCCCCGAACTCGCCCTGGCGTTCCGACAACTGCTGCCGTAGCTCTTCGAGTTCGCGGTCATTTTCGTTGCGGACATTCTCCAGCCGGCTGGCCTCGTTTTCCGCCGCTGTGACCTCGCTGCGCACTTCCCGCAGCGCTTGCTCCTGGCGATCACGCTCGCGCAAGAAACGGGCTTCTCGCTCCTGGTTGGTTTCGGAGACCGTGCGGCGTTCTGTCTGCATGGCCCGCAAGACTTCCTCGATGGTCTGGGGCTGCGCTTCGACCACGACGGGCGTGGCAACGGCGGCAATGGCGAGGGCGACCACGGCAAAGACCTGGGTCATTCCTGAAAACAGCTTGGGCATAAGAGATTTCCTGCCGGCGGTGTGCTGGTGATTGGGGGTCATGTTCGCTTTCATGTCGGCCTTACTCCGCTGATCCGGTTTGCGGTGCGCGCACGGGGATAAACATCAGATCAGGCGGAATCTGCTCGCGCGCAATCCGGGAACCCATCTTGATGTCCGGGAGAAAGGACATGTCGAGGTCAACCCACTGACGGGAGTCGGGATCAAACCGCATCAGGGTTTCGTCATCGTCCGTGCGAAAGGTCAGCGAGGCACGGCCGATCCGCAGGAACTCGACGTTTTCAAACTGACGGCCGCCGACTTCGATATCACCGCGGTAGGCTTCGATGGTGCGGCCATACTCGTTTTCGATCTGATAGGCCTCTACGACCAAGCGGTAACGCTGGGCGGGTGAACGACCGGGGTCGTCCATGATATTGCGCAGCCGGTCGACCCGGGCCCGACGCTCGTCCATCAGGAAGGGCAGGTCGGCCTCGACCAACTGGTCCAGCGCCTCGACCATGTCCTCCATCAGCGG
>SKIE01000289.1 GCA_007116585.1 Wenzhouxiangella sp.
CCCATGAAATTGATGTTGGTGTTGGCCTTGATGATATCCATGGAAGCAGTCCTCTATATCGCCAGGGCCTGAACCCGCTTGCGCCGGCCATAGATCAGGTTGACCACGCCGCGCGTGCCGATGATGGCGGTAAACATTGAGGTGGCGATGCCGAGACTCAGCGTCACGGCAAAGCCCTTGATCGGGCCGGTGCCGAACATGAACAGCACGATGGCCGCGATCAACGTGGTGACGTTGGCATCGGCAATGGTCGAGAAGGCTTTCTCGTAGCCGGCTCGAATCGCGGCCTGCGGCGTATTGCCGTTGCGCAACTCTTCCTTTATTCGCTCGAAGATCAGCACGTTGGCATCAACCGCCATACCTACGGTGAGCACGATACCGGCGATGCCCGGCAGGGTCAGGGTGGCGCCCAGCAGCGACAACAGCGCCACGATCAACACCAGGTTCGCGGTCAGGGCCAGGTTGGCCACCAGGCCGAAGACCCGGTAGTACACCCCCATGACCACCAGCACCAGGGCAAAACCGATCAACACGGAACGGAAGCCCTGGTCAATGTTGTCCTGGCCGAGGCTGGGGCCAACGGTGCGCTCTTCAATGATCTGCATGGGGGCGGCCAGTGCGCCGGCCCGCAGCAGCATGGCCAGCTGCGTCGCCTCCGTGGCCGAGCCCAAACCCGTGGTCTGGAACCGGCGCCCGAACGGCTCGCGGGTGACCGCCGCCGAAATGACTTCTTCAACCCGGCGGGTGGTCTGGACTTCCTCACCGTCCACCTCGCGCGTGTCCGGCCGGTGCTCGATAAAGACCACGGCCATGCGGTTGCCGACGTTCTGGCTGGTGTGTTCCAGCATGCGCCGCGCGCCGACCCCGTCCAGGGTAACGACCACGTTGGGCTGACCGGTCTGCTGGTCGAAGCCGGCCGCCGCGCCAATCAGGTTGTCGCCTGAAGCAATGACCGTACGAGACAGCAGAATGGGTGACTCGTCACGCTGGAAATACAGCCTGGACTGTGGCGGAATGCGTCCGGTGCGGTGGGCTTCGAAGGGGTCGTTCTGTTCGTCGACGCCGCGATACTCAATGGTCGCGGTCGAGCCGAGCACGCGCTTGGCCTCGGCGGTGTCCTGCACGCCGGGCAACTGAACAACAATACGATCAGCCCCCTGCTGCTGAATAATGGGCTCGGACACGCCCAACTCGTTGACCCGGTTGCGCAGTGTGGTGATGTTCTGGCGCAACGCGGTCTGCTGCAGGTCCTGCAGCACGCTCTCGTCAATGCTTGCGCGGATATTGAAAGTTTCGCTGCCGTCCCGCGCCTCGACAATCAACTCGTCGAGTTCGCGCTCGATCAGGCGCATGGCGTTATCACGATCTTCAGGCGTCCTGAGTTCGGCCACGATATGGTTGCGGTCCATGCGCACCGAGCGATAACGGATGTTGCCCTGCCGCAGCACGGTGCGAATGTCGCTGACAAAACGCTCAAGCTGCTGGGTGCGGGCAGCGTCCATATCGACCTGCATCAGAAAATGCACGCCACCCTGCAGATCCAGACCCAGGACCATCGGCTCGGCCTGTATTGCGCGCAGGAACCCCGGCGTCGAGGGGGCCAGGTTCAGGGCCACCACGTAGTCTTCGGCCAGCGAGTCGCGCAGCACGTCGGCCGCGCGCGCCTGGCGGTCCGGATTGTCCAGACGCACAAGCAGCCGCTGCGGTTCGAAATCGATCGTGCCGTGCTCGATATCGGCCGAGGCCAGGATGTTCTCGATCCGGGTTGGTAGGTCAGCCTCGAGCTCGAACCCGCGCAGGGAAGAGACCTGCACCGCGGGATCGTCACCGAACAGGTTCGGCAAGGCGTAAATGATGCCGACACCGAGAGCGATGATCAGCAGCGCGTACTTCCAGGGCGGGAATCGGTTCATTCCGTTACAGTCTCAAAATCGGTGAAGGGCTGGATTCGGGCTCAGCCGGCCGAGTCCATGGTGCCTTTGGGCACAACCTGGGCGACCGAATGACGCTGGAGCTTGATGACCACATCGTCGGCCAGCTTGACCGAGACAAACGAATCGCCGACCTCGGTGATCTTGCCCAGCAGGCCGCCGGCCGACACCACTTCGTCACCCACCGATAGACCCGCGACCAGCTCGCGATGTTCCTTGTTGCGCTTCATCTGCGGGCGAATCAGCAAAAACCAGAAAATCACCACGATCAGAATCAGCGGAATCAGGCTGCCCCAGATACTGGGTTGCTGGGCGGCGGCATCCTGCGCCATGGCGCTGGCAATCAGAAAATCCATAGGGTCGTCCTCAACCGGTTAACTTGAATGCAAATATGGGAAGTGGGGGCAGATTGCGTCCGCCGCAACCTTTCATTATCACACAAGAATCAGACCGGCACCAACCGCACCGTGGTTCCAGTTGAACCCAATCTCAGTCGGCCACACCAGCCACCCAGGCAGCGCGCAGTTCTGCCACCACGTCACCGACGCGCCCGTCGACGATGCCGGCCCGCAGCGTTTGCATCAGCTGCTGGTAGTAGTGCAAATTGTGGATGGTAGCCAGGCGGTGACCAAGAATTTCGTTGCATTTGTGCAGGTGCTTGAGATAGGCCCGCGAATAATGGCTGCAGGTGTAGCACTCGCAGCGCTCATCGACCGGGCGGGTATCGTTGCGGAAGCGGGCGTTGCGAAGCTTTAGCACGCCCGATGAGGTGAACAGATGGCCGTTGCGGGCATTGCGCGTCGGCATGACGCAATCAAACATGTCAACCCCGCGCAAGACCCCTTCGACCAGATCTTCCGGCCGTCCGACGCCCATCAGGTAGCGCGGCCGATCCGTCGGCAAGTGCGGCGTGGTCGCATCGAGCACGGCATTGCGCTCAGCCTCCGGCTCGCCCACCGACAGGCCACCGATGGCGTAACCGTCGAAACCGATCGCGCGCAGCCCGGCGGCCGATTCGGCTCGCAAATCGGCATACATCCCGCCCTGGACGATGCCAAACAGGGCGGCTGGAGTGTCGCCATGAGCGGTTTTCGATCGCGCGGCCCAGCGCAGCGAGCGGCGCATGGAATCAGCCGCTTCGGCCTGCGTGGCCGGATACGGCGTACACTCGTCGAAAATCATCACGATGTCCGACCCCAGCGCGCGCTGCACGGCCATGGACTCTTCCGGACCGAGGAACACCCTGGCGCCATCAACCGGCGAGGCGAAGGTCACGCCCTGCTCTGTCATCTTGCGCAGCTCGGCCAGGCTCCAGACCTGGAAACCGCCCGAGTCGGTCAGGATCGGGCCAGGCCAGTGCATGAAGTCATGCAAATCCCCGTGGGACGAAATCACCTCCGTGCCGGGCCGCAGCATGAGGTGAAAGGTATTGCCCAGGATGATCTCGGCCCCCGTTGTCCGCAACTCCTCGGGCGTCATGGCCTTGACCGTACCGTAGGTACCCACCGGCATGAAGGCCGGTGTCTCGACCGTGCCCCGGTCGAAGGTCAGGCGCCCGCGGCGGGCCTGTCCATCGGTTTTGATCAGTTCAAATTTCATTGAATCAACATCGCATCGCCATAGCTGAAAAACCGGTACTCCTGTGCCACGGCATGCGCATAGGCCGCCAGGACCTGATTGCGCCCGGCAAACGCTGATACCAGCATGATCAGAGTCGAACCCGGCAAGTGGAAATTGGTGATCAGTCCATCGACCACGCGAAACTTATAGCCCGGGTAGATGAACAGTCGACTGTCACCGGCAAACGGCTGCAGGGACCCGGACGCGGCCGCGGTTTCAAGCGACCGCACGGCCGTCGTGCCGACCGCAATGACGCGCCCGCCCCGCTCGCGCGTTGCCGCCACGGCATCGACCAGCGCCTGGTCGACCTGCAGCCACTCGGCGTGCATGTCGTGGTCTTCGATGTTTTCGGCCCGCACCGGCTGGAAGGTTCCGGCGCCAACGTGCAGGGTGCAGTAAGCCCGGCGGATGCCGCCCGCTTCAAGCTGTGCCAGAACATGCTCATCAAAATGCAGCCCGGCCGTCGGCGCGGCCACGGCCCCGGGAATCTGGCCATAGACCGTTTGATAACGTTCGCGATCGACCTGCTCATCGAGACGCTCAATGTAGGGCGGTAAGGGCATGTGCCCATGGCAGGCCAGCAACTCCGACCAGTCGGGCCCGTGCGCGACCGCCAGACGCCAGAAGCTCTGCTCGCGTCCCGCCACCCGCAGACGAATCCCGCCCTCGATATGCAACTCGCTGTCGGGCGTCGGTTTCCGATTGGCCCGCAGCTGGACCAGGGCGTCTCTTTTATCGATCAGCCGCTCGATCAGGATCTCGACCCGTCCCCCGCTGGACTTATTGGCCCACAGACGCGCGGGAATCACCCGCGTGTTGTTGAACACCAGCAAATCGTCCGGCCGAAGCAAACCCGGCAGGTCGGCAAAACGACGGTCGTCCAACACACCGCTGGCCCGGTCCAGCGTCAGCAAACGGCTGGCCGAGCGCTCGGCCAAGGGATACTGGGCGATCAGACGCTCGGGCAGTTCGAAATGGAAGTCAGCAGCTTTCATCGGGCAGATTAGCGGCTACGGATAAACAAGGACCGGTGGGGAGGCGCAATGGTACTCTCTTTATGGTTATCGAAACCCCGTCTAGCGCAACCCAGGGAGCTTGCTAGTCAATGACCGTAATCCAGACCGACACTGCACCGGGCCAGCTCCGCGACCGCTTCCGTATTCCGCGCGGCCCCGGCGGAGAGGACAGCCTGTACCTGGTAGGCAACTCGCTGGGCGCGCAACCGGTCAGCGCGGCGGATGCGGTCAATGCGCAACTGGAGCGCTGGGCACAGCTCGGCGTGGTCGGGCACTTCGATGGCCCGACACCCTGGCTGGAGTTCCACAGACTCGGCGTGGATACACTGGCTGATCTGGTCGGCGCCAAACGCCACGAAGTCGTGGCCATGAACACGCTGACAATCAATCTCCATCTGATGATGTCGAGTTTTTTTCGCCCCGCTGGCCAACGGCGGCGCATCCTGATGGAGCGCGGCGCGTTTCCGTCCGACCGCTACGCTGTCGTCTCCCAGCTTCAGTGGCGCGGCATGGACCCGCAGCACGACCTGGCCGAACTGGCGCCACGCCGGGACCGTCTGCTGCATGAGGAAGACCTGGAAGACTACCTCGAGCGCTACGGCGATCAGGTCGCGCTGGTGCTGTGGCCCGGTGTGCAGTACGCGACCGGGCAGGTTTTTGATCTGGCACGGATTGCACGGGCCTGTCGCAAGGCTGGTGCCGTATTCGGCCTTGACCTGGCTCACGCGGTCGGCAACGTGCCGCTGGACCTGCACGATATCGGCGCGGACTTTGCCGTCTGGTGCAGCTACAAGTATCTCAACTCGGGGCCGGCAGCCGTGGCCGGTTGTTTTGTCCATGAGCGCCATCGGGACTTTGACGGACCGCGGCTGGCCGGGTGGTGGGGACATGATGAACACAGCCGCTTCCGCATGGGCCCGGATTTCAAGCCCATGCGCGGTGCCGAAGGCTGGCAGATTTCAGAGCCGCCCATCCTGACGCTGGCACCGCTGTGGGCTTCGCTGGAGATCTTCGCCGAGGCCGGGGGTGTTTCGGCCCTGCGCAAGCTCTCGCTGGAGCTGACCGGGCATCTGGCCCACAGCGTTCAGGAAAAACTTGGCGACCGGATCGAAATCCTGACCCCGCTGGAACCGCATCGCCGCGGCTGCCAGCTATCGCTGCGGGTCAGGGCCGGCCGGGAGCCGGGTTTGCGCCTGTTCGAGCGGCTGGAGGCACGCGGCGTGATCTGCGACTGGCGCGAACCCGACATCATCCGCGCAGCACCCGTGCCCTTGTACAACACGCTGGAAGAAGTCGACCGACTGGTCGAGCTGATGGACAAGCTGCTCGAGGCTTAAGGCGCCATTGCATGCCTGCGCCTTCCCGGCCCGTGTGGTGGCGATCCGGCGAGATGCTCGGTGCTATCGGGCTGGTGGCAGCGCTGGCCGCCGCGGCCTGGTTCGGCATGGATCACGTGTTCGACTGGCTGGACCGGCTCGACCGCCTGGTTCAGCGGCACTACTGGATCGCCCTGCTGGTCTTTGCCATCAGCTTTATCGGACTGATCCTCACCACCCTGCCCGTGGGTACGGTGTTTTGCCTGGCCGGCGGCTATTTCTTCGGGCTGACCGTTGGCGCGGCCACGGCACTGCTGGCCGGCACGATCGGGGCTTTGCTGACCTTCCTGCTCATCCGCCGCGCTGCGGCCCAAAGGTTCCGATCGCGCTACGATCAGGGGCAGTTGGGTCACTGGGTCCGCGTACTGGAGCGCGATGCCACCTGGTACCTGATTTTGCTGCGCATCATTCCCATCGCACCATTTTTCATCGTCAATGCCGCCGCCGCGCTCACCAACATTAGAGCAGCGCATTTCACAATGGCCACCGGGGTGGGCCTGATCCCGACCACCGTGCTTTATGCGACCGTCGGGCGCGGACTGGACGGCATTGAAGATGCCCGAGAGCAAGCCGGGCCAGCCTTGTTGCTGGAACCGGCGATCGGATTGCCGCTGCTGGGATTGGGGCTGATCCTTCTGGTGAGCTGGTGGTGGCACCACCGCCTGCGGCACTCACGGCCGCGGGCGAGATGATGCCTCAGGGACAATCCAGCCGGGTCGAGAGCTTTTCGATCGGTACTTCGATCAGAATGGATTCTTCCAGCGGAGGCCGCGAGACGAATTCGAGCATTTCGGTGCCGCGGTCTTCGCTGTCATAGCTTCGCGAGTACACACCCACCACCTCCGAACTGACCTCAG
>SKIE01000098.1 GCA_007116585.1 Wenzhouxiangella sp.
GATTTCAGCTCGCGCCCGACCAGCGGCCCGTCATGAAAGGCGCGCGTGGCCACCAGCTGGGCCCGGCCATCGGCAAAGTCGAGCACCTGCAAGGCACCCGGGTACTCGATCAGGTGCTGGACGTGATCAGTGACCAACTGCTCGGGACTGATCAGCACATCGATCGGCGCGTGCTCGCGATTGAACAACTCGGGATGGTCGAGGTAGTCGGCCGCGCGAACGCGCGCGACCTTGGTCGGCGTATTGAACAGGGAATACGCCACCTGGCAAGCGATCATGTTGGTCTCGTCGGAGTTGGTCAGCGCGATCAGCAGCTCCGCATCCTCGATGCCGGCGCGGATCAGCGTCTGCGGATGAGCGGCATGACCGAGCACGGTGCGGATGTCGAGCTTCTCCTGCAGCTCGCGCAGGCGATCCGGGTCGATATCAACCACGGTGATGTCGTTTTCCTCGCGCGAGAGGCTGCGCGCCATGCCTGAGCCCACCTGACCGGCACCCAGAATGATGATTTGCATGACTCAAAGACCTCCCGTATCCGGCCGGCCGCTGACCTTAAACCTGCTTGGGGTCAATGCCCAACTGGCGAAGCTTGCGATATAAATGCGTGCGCTCCATCTCCACCGCCTCGGCCAGCTTGCCGACGCTGCCGTCGACGGCCCTGAGTTGATGGGTCAGATACTGGCGCTCGAACTCTTCGCGCGCCTCGCGCAGCGGCATGCGAAACAGAGCCGGAATCGGCAGGCTTGAGGCCGCCGGGCCGGAATCGCTCTGCGCCAGGGCCTCCTCGATCTCGGCCACCGAGACCTCGTCGTCCCCGCCAAGTATCAGCAGCCGCTGGACCAGGTTGCGCAATTCGCGCAGATTGCCCGGCCAGCGATGCTGACGCAAGCGGTTCTGGGCCGCCACCGAAAAATGGCGGTACGGCAAGCCGTCGCGCGAGGGAAAGTATTCGGCGTAAAAGCGAATCAGATCAGGCACATCTTCCTGCCGCTCGCGCAGCGACGGAATCTCCAGCGGCAGCACGTTGAGGCGATAGTACAGCGAGTCATCGAAACGCGAGGCGCGAACCAGGTCGGCCAGTCCGGCACCGGCGCCGGTGATGATACGCAGGTCCAGTTCCGAGCTGGTACTGGACTCCGGGTCGACATGTCCGCTTTCGAGAATCCTCAGCAGCAGCGACTGCGCCGCGGCGTCAAGCAGGGTGACGTCGTTGATGAACAGCACCCCGCCCTGAGCCTGGGCCAGCAACCCGGGGTCATCATTTCCTCCCAGCAACAGCTTGTGCCAGCCCTGGCCTTCAATGCGGGTCGGCGCGGCCACGAACGGCCCCTGCGAGCGGGCTGAATGGGCATGAATCCAGCGTGCGGCCTGTTCCTTGCCCACCCCGGGCTCGCCGGTGATCAGCACCGGTGCATCGTGCGCGGCCACTTTCTCCAGCCGGCGGCGCAGATTCTGCACCGCCAGCGAGCGACCCACAGGCTCCATCACGGCCGGCATTTGTTGCTTCAAGCCAGCGTTTTCCCGCTTCAGCCGACCGGCTTCCAGCGCGTTGCCGACGGTGACCAGCAACTTGGCCATGGAGACAGGCTTTTCGATGAAGTCGTACGCTCCGAGTCGGGTGGCTTCCACAGCCGTCTCGACCGAGCCATGACCGGAGATCATCACCACCGGGCAGTCCAGCGTTCCGGCATCGCGCCACTCGCGCAGCAGTGAAATGCCGTCGGTATCCGGCATCCACACGTCAAGCAGAATCAGATCCGGTGACTGCTCACGGCGCTGTTCTCGGGCGGCCTGGGCGTCAGCCGCGGCACTGACCTCGTGCCCCTCGTCCCCGAGAATGTCCGCGATCAGCTCGCGGATATCGGGTTCATCATCAACAATCAGGATGCGTGAACTGGCCATGGAGCTCGAAAGCATAGCAATCTGGTAAGAGAACGTCGAAGCATACCGCAGACCGGGCCGTCCGACCGCCGCCACCGGGTTATTCGGCGGGCAGCCAGATGCGAACCTCGGCCCCCGGCAAAGCCTCGCAGTCGCCGTTAGCGATGTCGATCATGCCACCATGTTCTTCCACAATGCGCCGAACAATGGCCAGACCCAGCCCAGTGCCGCGCGTCTTGGTCGTTATATAAGGTTCAAACGCGCGCGCCAGCACCTCCTCGCTGAACCCCGGGCCATCGTCGCGCACCACCAGCAGCAGCCCGTTGCGCTGTTCATGCTGATCGGCGGCCAGCGAAACCGACAGCGTCGGCCGACTGTCCGGCTGGGCTTCCTGGGCGTTGCGCACCAGGTTCAGCAAGACCTGGCGCAAACGCCCGGCATCGGCCGGAATCTCGGTCGCGTCGGCGGCCACGTCGAGACGGAATTCAATCGGCACGTCACCGCTGCTGTAGAGATCAACCACCTCGTCGATCAATCCGGCCAGGCGGACCCGCTCGCGCCGCAGCGGGCTGGGCCGGGCATAGTCACCAAAAGCATCAACCAGGCGTTTGAGCGTGTCGACCTGGGCGCGTATGGTGGTTGTGGCCTTGCCCAGCAAATCGCGCTGGCTCGGCTCCAGGTCTTTTTCCAGCTTGTACTGCAGGCGCTCGGCGGCCAGTTGAATGGGCGTGAGCGGGTTCTTGACCTCATGGGCCAGGCGCCGGGCGACTTCTGCCCAGGCCGCCTCGCGCTGGGCCTGATCGAGCACGGTGACGTCGTCGAACACGACCACCTGGCCGCCGGTTTCGGCCGGCAGATCAGAACCGCGGCAGACCAGCACCAGCGGCTGGCCGGGATCACCGAGCTGAATCTCCTTGCGCCAGTCGGTTGCCGAAGACCCGCCATGTCGCCTGACCAGGTCGAGCAAAGGCCGCAGGTCGGGCCTCTCGTCCGCGAGCTCGGTCAGCACCCGGCCGCGGTCGCGATCGGCATCCAGATCGAGAATGCGGCCGGCCGACTCATTGAACGCGCTCAGGCGCTCGGCATGATCCACCGCCAGCACCCCGGCCGACAGCCGTCCCAGCACAATCTCCAGATAACGCCGCTGGGCTTCCAGCTCGCGTCGACTGGCAGCCAGCTCGCGGGTCATCGTGTTGAATGAATCGACCAGAAACCCCAGCTCATCGCGGCTGGTCACCGGCAACTCTCGGGGAAACCGGCCGGCGGCCAGTTCTTCAGTGGCCAACGCCAGATCGCGCACCGGCTGACTCAAGCGACGGGCGGCATTGAATGCCAGCAGCATGGCCATAAAGACGGTGAGCAGCAGCACCAGCGACAAAATCAGCACCAGGCTCTGCTCCAGCCGGCCGCGCAGGAACGAAACGTTCTGGTAGCGGAAATAGGCCTGCTCGATTCCGGCCGCCAGATCGCTGAAATCGGCCGGCAGCGGATACATGGCCTGCAGCAGGCGCGGTGCCTGGCCAAGGCCTGGCGCACCGAGGTTGCGCAACACGCGGATCTGCAGCCCGTCTGCGCCCGGCTCGGCGGTGGCGTACTCTTCATCCTGCAGGGCCTGGGCCAAGGCAAAACCACTGGGAGAATCGCTTAGCAGCCGCGCCGGATCAATATGGACAAACACCTCGGCCCGTCCGGACGTATCCAGCACGGCCAGCTCCACCGGACCGGCACTGCTGACCGCATCCAGCAGCTGGTCGTAGAGCGCGTCCTCATCATTGAGCACCAGCTGCTCGCCCAGCCGTGCGACCTGCTGGCGAACCTCGCGTGAGCGTACGTCCATGAACATCTGCCCCAGCTCGATGGAATCGGCCAGGGCCTGCTCGGCCTCCACATCCAGCCAGCCCGAGACCGTCTCGGACAAAAACTCCAGCGCAAACAGGTACAGCACCACGACCGGCGGCAGCGCCAGGGCGATGAACAGCGCCACCAGCCGGGCGGTCAGACGCGAGCCGGGCTCGCGCCGGCGCACGCGCTGCACCAGCCGCCACAGGCGGCCAAGAATGACCACGATCAGAATCAGCAGCGCCAGCGCGGTGATGACAAAGACCCAGAACGCGGCGCGGCCGAGCTGGGTCGCCTCCTGCTCAACGCTGGAGACCAGATAAAGCGAACTGAGCAGTACCGCCAGGACCGCGACCAGCGGAATCGCCCGCAGGCCGCGACGCAGCCAATGATTAGCCATCTACAGTCTTTCCAGAAGAACGCAGCTCCCAGCTGTGCCAGGATTCACCCAGCCCCCAGTTCCGGTCGAACCAGACCGGCAAGCGCATCGGCGAGGGCAGCCGGGTGCGATCGATGTCAATACGGGCCTGCATGCGCCAGCGCCGCCCGGCACGCTGATCAGCGGTGAAACGGGTGTCCATCCAGCGCGGTTCGGCCAGCGCATCAAGCGTCATGGACAAGCGCGGATAACTCCACTGTTCGCCGGTTTTCAGGTCAGTGAGTTCGTAGTGGCGGATCAGGGGCAGGTAACGAATCTCGAAGCGATGATTGCGGGTCTGATCGGCAACCGCCAGCAGTTTCCAGCGCGGCCCGACCCGGGTGGCCAGGCGAATGTGGATGGTGACTCCGTGGTTCAGCGCCTCGACGATGCGCGGACCGGGCTGGAAATCAATGCCGGCGTGAATTCCCAGCACATCATCCTGCCAGCGCGGCTCAGGATCGATCATGCGCAACTGACCATGGCGATCAGAGTCAGCAGTACAGGCGCTCAACAGCCAGATGATAAAAGCCATCCAGATCAGCCTCGCCCGGAAGGATCTGGCGACCGGGCGATTGCGGCTGCCCCGGCAGGCTTTCGGAGAGAACGGCTCGGGCATCGCTATGCTGCTCCAGGAACAATGACATCTGGCGCTCGTTTTCTTCCTTGAGAATCGAGCAGGTTGCATAGACAAGGATACCGCCCGGCTTCAGCAGCGGCCACAGCGCGGTCAATATCGATGCCTGGAGCGCGCGCAGTGCGTCGACGTCGGCCGGCCGCCGCAGCCAGCGAATATCGGCGTGGCGGCGAATCACGCCGGTGGCAGAACACGGCGCATCAATGAGTATGCGGTCAAACTTCTGACCGTCCCACCAGTCTTGCGGGCGCGTCGCATCTCCCTGGACGAGATTGGCCTGAAGCCCCAGACGATCCAGTGTGGCGCCGACACGGGCCATCCGGTCAGCATCAATGTCCACTGCGGTCAGGTCAACATCGCTGCGCTCGAGCACGTGCGCGGCCTTGCCGCCGGGCGCGGCACAAGCATCCAGCACGCGCAGTCCATCGCTCAGCCGCAGGTAATCCACGGTCGCCTGGGCCGCACCATCCTGAACCGACAGGCCGCCTTCGGCGAAGCCGGGCAGGTCTCGGATCGCTGCACGCCGCTGCAGACGCAGGGCATCAACAAACGCTGCCGGCGCTTCGCCCTGTATTCCCTGCTCGGCCAGTGCCTGCTGCGCGGCCTGCCGCGACCAATGGCGGCGATTGACTCGTAACCACAGCGGTGGCGTCTGGTTCCCGGCCTGCAGGATGCCCTGCCACTGCTCGGGCCAATCCTGCCGAATGCGCTCGATCAGCCAGCCGGGATAGCCGAACTGGACAACGGGATCGCCGGCGATATCGTTTTGCTTTAGAAGCTCGGGGTGGCGCAGCAGCGTTCGCAGGACAGCATTGACCAGACCGCGCAGATGCCCCAGACCAGCCAGCTTCGCACTCTCGACAGCGGCGTGGACGACGGCATGGGCCGGCTCGCGGGCCTCGCGCAGCTCGACCACTGCCAGCGCCAGAATGAAATGCACCAGGCGATCGCGCCTGGCCGGCTTGCGCTTCATCTGCCCCCGGATTCGCTGGTCGGCCGCCGGCCAGTCGCGCATCAGGGCCAGCGCCAGTCTCCTGGCCAGGGCGCGGTCCCGGCTGTGGGCAAGGGATTCCAGCGGGCCAGCCAGCGCCTCGTCCAGAGCGCGACCGTCATCCAATACCGCCGCAGACGCCCGGGCGGCAATCAGCCGCGGCTCAGCGCCAGTCGGGGTGGGCATTCAGCCAGTCCGAAGCGCTGACCCGGCGACGCCCCGGGGCCTGAAGTTCAAGCACTTCCAGGCTGCCGTGACCACAGCCGATGACCAGCGCATTCCCATCTCCCTGCCCGCGGGCGACCAAGCCGGGCGCGACGTTGACCGGACGGCCGGGCCGAGCCCGAAAAAATCTCAGCTGGAGGCCTTCGACGTCGGCCCAGGCCACAGGCCACGGGTTGAATGCACGCACAGCACGGGCCAACTCTTCTGCCGGACGCGTCCAGTCGAGCTGTGCATTGGCCTTGGACAGCAAGGGCGCGTGGGTTGCCTGATCATCATCCTGCGGCTCAGCCGTCGGGAGTTGCCCGGCCTCCAGCTGGCGCAAAGCCGTCAGCAACAGTTCAGCGGCCAGATCGGCCAGACGGTCATGCAGCGCAGCGGCGTCTTCATCCGCGCCGATCGCGGTCCGCACCTGGCCGAAGACCGGCCCGGTATCCAGACCCGGTTCCATTTGCATCAGCGAGACGCCGGTTTCGGCATCACCGTGCAGCACCGCCTGCTGAATCGGGCTGGCGCCGCGCCAGCGCGGCAGGAGCGAAGCGTGCAGGTTCCAGCAGCCATAGCGCGGCAGCTGGAGCAGCCAGCGCGGCAGGATCAGGCCGTAAGCCGCCGTGATCAGCAGATCGGGCTGCAGGTCGTTGAGCGTCGGCGCCAGCGCCTGATCACGCAGCCGCTCGGGTTGCAGCACTTCGATGCCGGCGGACGTGGCGCGTTGTTTGACCGGACCGGGCCGGA
>SKIE01000015.1 GCA_007116585.1 Wenzhouxiangella sp.
ATCCGGCGTGTCATGCGCGCCACCCTGCTCGCGTGACAGACGGATATTCAACCCCAGGTCATTGCGCGAATCGGCATTCTGCAGCGCCTCTTCTTCACTGATCTTGCCCTCCTCGAACAGCCGGAACAAGGACTGATCAAAGGTCTGCATGCCGTGCTGGGAACCTTCCTTCATCGCGTCCTTGATGCCGTGTACCTCGCCTTTGAGAATCAGATCGGCAATGTAGGGCGTGCGCAGCAGCAGTTCGACGGCCGGCACCCGCTTGCCGTCCAGGCTGGGGATGAGGCGCTGGCTGATAATGCCCTGCAGGTGCAGCGACAGGTCAACAAACAGCTGCCGGTGCGCGGTTTCCGGAAAGAAGTTGATGATCCGGTCAAGCGTCTGGTTGGCATTGTTGGCGTGCAGCGTGGACAGGCACAAATGGCCGGTCTCGGCGTAGGCCACCGCGTGCTGCATGGTGTCACGGTCGCGGATCTCACCAATCAGAATCACGTCCGGCGCCTCACGCATCGCGTTTTTCAGCGCCACCTCGTAGCTTTTGGTATCCAGCCCGACTTCACGCTGATCAACGATGGCGCGTTTGTGCGGGTGGAGAAATTCAATCGGATCCTCGATCGTCAGAATATGGCCGGAGCGCTGGCTGTTGCGGTGATCGATCATCGAGGCCAGGGTCGTGGATTTACCCGACCCGGTGGACCCCACCACCAGCAGCAGACCGCGCGGGAGCATGATCAGCTCGCGCAGCTTGGCCGGTAGATTCAGGTCCTCGATCGACGGAATTTCGCCCTTGATGTGGCGGATGACCATCGCCACCGAACCGCGCTGACGGAAAACGTTGACGCGGAAGCGGCCCACGCCCTCCAGCGCCAGGGCCAGGTTCATCTCCATCTCGCGCTCAAACTCAGTGCTTTGCTTGTCGTTCATCACCGAGTAGGCCAGCTGGCGGGTATCGGCCGCCGTCAAGCGCTGCTCGCCAAGAAAGCGGGTTTTACCTTCGATGTTGATGCCAACCGGTGAACCGGCGCTGAAAAAGAGATCCGAACCATCGTGCTTGACCATGGCCTGGAGGAATTTCTCTAGCGTCACAGAACGCTCCCTTTGAATGCAGAACCCACTCGCGAACAATACGCCCGCCCGCAGTTCGTCAGTGTATCACCGCGCGCCCTATTCACCGCTGTAGCGAAGAGTGACCGCCAGACGACGGAACCCCTCAGGATCCAGCTGGGAACGAAATATCCCGACGCCACCGAGCCGATGAGAACGCCAGCCAATGAACCACGGGCTGACGAAGGGTGACTGCACCGCGCTGGACCAGGTGCGCCCGCCGCGCTGCCACAGCACCCTGTCCGCCTCGAGTCGAAGTTTCAGATGCGGGCTGAGCAGACGCCTCGCGCTGTGCCCGGTGCCGGCAAGCACTGCCACGCTCAACGCGACGCGCCACCCGCCTCCAAGCCCGCTCGCCCAGACCGATGCGAGCGCGGCCAGTCCAAGCACAACGATAATCAGGGCAACGCCCCTGGCCGGGCGCACCGCCCATTCATCGCTGACCGGCGTGATGACGGACATCGTCCACGATGCGATCCAGCGCTGGATCCTCCGGACGGCTCCGACCTAGCAGCCAGTCCCACAACCGGTCGTCTTCCTGGCCCAGCAACAGGTCAAACGCCTGCTGCAGTTCAGCATCAGCCTCATGCCAGCGCGAGTCCAGCCAGGCACCCAGCAAGGCATCCAATTCCCGCATGCCGCGGCGGCAGCGCCAGCGCAGCGATCGCGGAATGTCGGCTGCCCCGGACAAACCCTACAGGCTGCGGCGAGCCAGCATCATTTTCTTGATTTCGGCAATCGCCTTGGCCGGATTGAGCCCCTTGGGGCAGGTCTTGGCGCAGTTCATGATGGTGTGGCAACGATACAGGCGGAACGGATCTTCCAGATCGTCCAGCCGCTCGCCGGTCGCTTCGTCACGGGAGTCCACCAGCCAGCGATAGGCCTGCAGCAGAATCGCCGGGCCCAGGTAGCGATCTCCGTTCCACCAGTAGCTCGGGCAGGACGTGGAGCAGCACGCGCACAGGATGCATTCATAGAGCCCATCGATGTGCTTGCGGTCCTCCGGTGACTGCAGGCGCTCCTTGTCGGGTGGTGCCGGGCTCTGGGTACGGATCCACGGCTTGATCGATGCGTACTGGGCGTAGAAATGAGTCAGATCCGGCACCAGGTCCTTGATGACCGGCATGTGCGGCAGCGGATAGATCTTGACGTCGCCCTTGATGTCATCGATAGCCTGGGTGCAGGCGAGCGTGTTGATGCCGTCGATATTGAACGCGCAAGAGCCACAGATCCCTTCGCGGC
This sequence comes from Wenzhouxiangella sp., assembly GCA_007116585.1. The sequence goes on from SKIE01000015.1 coordinate 2,347, forward strand.
AGGAGCGCCGGAAGGTCAGCGTCGGATCGATCTCGTTTTTGATCTTCAGGACCGCGTCGAGCACCATCGGCCCGCACTGGTCCAGGTCCAGCTCGTAGGAGTCGATGCGCGGGTTCTCGCCGCTGTCCGGATCCCAACGGTAAATCCGGAAGGTACGCACGTTGGTCGCGCCATCCGGCGCCGGAAAATGCTGGCCCTTGCGGATGCGCGAGTTTTTCGGAAGTCGGAATTCAGCCATATTTTCTGGTCCGTCGCTGTGTCGCTCTAACGGGTGCTGTCGTGATCAGTAGGTTCGGGCCTTGGCCGGGAACACGTCGACCTCATCGGTCTGGGTGTACATGTGCACCGGCCGGTAATCGATGCTGACCTTGCCGGCCTCATCCATCCAGGTTAGCGTATGTTTCATCCAATCGTCGTCGTCCCGGTCGGGAAAATCCTCGCGCGCGTGCGCTCCACGGCTTTCCTTGCGGTTCTCGGCCGACACCATGGTCGTGACCGCGTTGCCGATGAGGTTGCGCAACTCCAGCGTTTCGACCAGGTCGGAATTCCAGATCATGGAGCGGTCGCTGACCTGCACCTGATCGAATGCCGAACGCACCTCGGCGATGCGCTCGCAGCCCTTGCTCAGCGTCTCTCCGGTGCGAAACACCGCCGCATCCTCCTGCATGACCTGCTGCATGCGATCACGAATCGAAGCGGTGCCTTCGCTGCCCGAGGCATGCCGGAGGCGGTCGAACTCACCGATGAGATCGTCGACCCGCTCGCGCGAGATGGTCTTGTGCGACTGGCCCGGCTTGATCGTCTCGCCGCAGCGCTTGGCCACTGCGCGGCCGAACACGATCAGGTCCAGCAACGAGTTGGACCCGAGCCGGTTGGCGCCATGGACCGACACGCAAGCGGCCTCGCCAATGGAGTACAGGCCCGGAACCACTGCGTCCGGATCGCCATCCTTGAGCGTCACCACCTCGCCGTGGTAATTGGTCGGAATGCCGCCCATGTTGTAGTGAACCGTGGGCAGGACCGGAATCGGCTCACGGGTTACGTCAACACCGGCAAAGATCTTGGCCGTCTCGGCGATCCCGGGCAAGCGCTCGTGGATCACGTCGCCGCCGAGGTGCTGGAGATTGAGGTGAATATGGTCGTTCTTGTCGCCGACGCCGCGACCTTCGCGGATTTCAATCGTCATGGAGCGAGAGACCACGTCGCGAGAGGCCAGGTCCTTTGCGTTGGGCGCGTAGCGCTCCATGAAGCGCTCGCCTTCGGAATTGGTCAGATAGCCGCCCTCGCCGCGAACACCCTCGGTAATCAGGCAACCGGCGCCGTAGACCCCGGTCGGGTGGAACTGCACAAACTCCATGTCCTGCAGCGGCAGACCGGCGCGCAAGACCATGCCGTTGCCGTCGCCGGTGCAGGTATGCGCGGACGTGGCCGAAAAGTAGGCCCGTCCATATCCGCCGGTGGCCAGGATCACGGCATGGGCGCGGAATTCGTGCAGCGTGCCCGAGGCCAGATCCCAGGCCAGACAGCCGCGACAGGCACCGTCGTCGTCCATCAGCAGGTCGAGCGCGAAGTACTCGATGAAGAACTGGGCATCATGCTTCAGCGCCTGCTGGTACAGGGTATGCAGGATGGCATGCCCGGTCCGGTCGGCCGCCGCGCAGGTGCGCTGTGCCGTGCCTTCGCCGAAGCGCGTGGTCATGCCGCCGAAGGGCCGCTGGTAAATCTTGCCGTCTTCGGTACGGGAAAACGGCACGCCGAAATGTTCGAGTTCAATGACCGAGGGGATAGCCTCGCGACACATGTACTCGATGGCATCCTGATCACCCAGCCAGTCCGACCCCTTGATGGTGTCGTACATGTGCCAGCGCCAGTCGTCCTCGCCCATGTTGCCGAGCGCAGCACTCATGCCGCCCTGCGCGGCCACCGTATGCGAGCGGGTCGGAAAGACCTTGCTGATGCAGGCCGTGGTCAGCCCGGTCGCCGCCAGTCCCATGGTGGCTCTCAAGCCGGCACCGCCGGCGCCGATAACCAGCACGTCGTATTCGTGCTTTGTAATGTCGTATGCGGTAGTCAACTCAGCCTCCAAAAGCCACCGTCAGGATGGCCAGCACCGCCACAAGGCCGCCCACAATGGCAGCGACCTTGACCAGTAATTGCAGAGCCACTTCGGCCACGCGCTGATGCACGTAGTCTTCGATCACCACCTGCAGTCCCAAGCGCGCGTGGTAGAACGATGTCACCACAAACAGAACCGCCATGGCGGCGTTGAAAGGCCGGCCCAGCCAGACAACGGCCTCGGCGTGACTGGCGCCGGTCAAAGCAGCCAGGGCGATGACGAGCCAGGCAGTCAGGCCGATCAGCAGGATTGCGCTGAAGCGCTGCGCCCACCAATGGCCGACGCCATCGCCAGCCGCACCGTGGTTGTGCGCGTTCGCCAGTGGATTTCTCAAGTTCATAGCCACACCCCCCAGGCAATAGCCGTCAGCAAAAAAGCAAGACCAACCACGGTCCAACCGGACGCGTAGGCACCGCGCAAGTCCAGCAACCAGCCGGCGTCCCAGCACAGGTGGCGAATCCCGTTGAGCAGGTGGTAGAACAGCGCCACTGTCCAGGCAAGGAGCAGGATCAGGACGGGGGTCGCCGATAACAGTCCCGTGACTTGCTCGAAACTTGCCGGGCCGGCGGCCAGGGCCAGCACCCAGGCTACCACCAGCGCCAGGCCCAGGCTCAGCACGACTCCGGTGATGCGGTGCGTGATGGACAGCACCGAAGTCAGTTGCGGACGATAAATCTGCAGATGGGGAGAGAGCGGTCGATGGTCAGTCGCCATGGCGTTTTGTCCTAAATATGATGTCGAATCAGGCAGGGTCAGAAATCGATGCAGCGCCCGTTCTTTTCCCAATCGCCGTAGCGGGTGGGATCAAGCCCTTCGCGGCGGCCGCCAATTTCCCGGGGCGTCCGGGCCTTGGCCGTCTCTTCCTCTGGGAGTGGATCGCTGTCGGGCTGCTGTGAGCTGCTGTCGGTCTTTTCGCTCATGGGTAGAATTGTACTCCGTATTCAAACTTGATCAATCACGCATGTCAGCCTGGAAATCACTCGATCACTTGTCGGGCATCGCATTGCGCGGCCCCGATGCCGCCGCCTTCGCTCATGCCCAGTTCACGACCGGTTTCGAGCCGGCGCCGCCTGAGGGCTGGCGCCTGTCGGCCTGGTGTAATCCCAAGGGGCGCGTGCTGAGCGTCATTCTCGCGCGCGTCCATGAACAGGGTGTCGACCTGGTCGTGCCGGCCGTCCAGGGCCCGAACCTGATCAGGCAGCTGGGCATGTACGCGATCGGGCGCAAGGTGGTCATCACCGAAGTCGCGAATGTAGAAGGTTGCGTCAGCGCACAAGCTGAACCCGGGTTGGTGCTGAGGCTGGACCCCGACCGTGCACTGCGACTGGTGGATGATCCGTCAGTAGATCTGGCCGCCGCCCCGGGGTTCGTGCTGCGCTGGCGCCGGCGCGATCTGACCGTCGGCCTGCCCTGGCTGGGCTCGGAAAACAGCGGCCAGTTCCTGCCGCAGTCGCTGGGTCTGGAGGAGCGCGACGGCCTGAGCTACACCAAGGGATGCTATCCGGGCCAGGAGGTGGTCGCACGGGTACACTATCTTGGCAAAGCCAAGGAACGGTTGTCCGGGTTCCGACTGCAGGGGAGCGCGGTGTGCAAGGGCCAGCAACTGCTCGCCGGCCCTGACCAGGTCATCGGTACCGTACTCGACGACCTCTCCGCCGACGACGAGACCATCGGCCTGGCCGTCGTTCGGGCCGGCACCAGCGCCGGCGCCGAAGTCCGCTGCCTTGAAAGCACCGGGGTCTTGTGTGATCCCGAGCAACTGGCCAGCTGATCCGCCGCTGCACTCAAACCCGCCACCGGGACTCATTACCTCATGCCGTCTGACCCTCTCACTGCCCTGTCCCCGCTCGACGGCCGCTATGCCGGTCGGCTGCGCGGCGTTGCCGAACTGTGCTCGGAAAGCGGACTCATCGCCCGCCGGGTGCAGGTTGAAATCGCCTGGCTTCAGGCCCTTGCCGATCACGCCGAGTTCTCTGCCCTGCCCGCCCTGACCGGCGATGAAACGCAGTTCCTGCTGCGTTTGAGCCAGGATTTCGGCCCCGAGCAGGCGTCGGAAATCAAGCAGATCGAACGCACCACCAACCACGACGTCAAGGCCGTGGAATACTGGCTCAAGGCAAGGTTGTCCGAGCACCCCACGCTGGCGCAAAAAAGCGAGTTCATCCACTTTGCCTGCACCTCCGAAGACATCAACAACCTGTCATGGGCACTGATTGTCCAGGCGGTGATCACGCAGGAACTGGACCCGCTGCTCGGCAA
>SKIE01000124.1 GCA_007116585.1 Wenzhouxiangella sp.
CAAACTCGATCGCTTCGCGCTTGAAGTAGTCGCCAAAGCTGAAGTTGCCCAGCATTTCGAAAAAAGTGTGGTGACGGGCGGTGTAGCCGACGTTTTCCAGGTCATTGTGCTTGCCGCCGGCGCGCACGCAGCGCTGCGAGGACACCGCCCGCGTGTAGGCGCGCTTTTCCGATCCCAGAAAGACGTCCTTGAACTGGTTCATCCCGGCGTTGGTGAACAGCAGCGTCGGGTCGTTGGCGGGCACCAGCGAGCTGGAGGCCACGACGCGGTGCTCGCGCTGGGCGAAGAAGTCCAGGAAGGCCTGGCGGATGTCGGCGGTGGATTTCATGGGTCTCGGCGGCATGTGAGTCGGTCAAGACCATATTTTAAGGACATCACGCGGAGGATATCGGACGGACCCTGGCTCCATCCATCGAACAAGCCTAGGCAGGAAGCCGAACCGGGCAACGTGCTATTCTGAAGCCGTTGCGCTATCGAACTTGAGAAACGCAGGTTCGCTTACAAGGCGGTCGGGGAGCCTGGGCCATGCTGCACAAACCAACAATATCCAGCCTTGCCGCGCGGATGCGTTCGGACATTCAGCTTGCCATCCTCACCTTTTACTGTCTGTGCGCACTGGCCCTGATCACGCCGTTCGCTATCTTCAGGCTGTATGAAGGAAACCTGATCCTCGGCGTGGCTGAGCTGGGTGTGGTTGCCACTTTCGTCGCCCTGGGACTGGTTGCCTGGAAAAGCGGAAAAGTGCAGATTGCCGCGGATTTGACGGCCGGTGTGGCGACGGCAGGAACCATCGCACTGGTGCTTTTGATGGACATCAGCAACCTGTGGACCTTCAGCACGCTGGTCGGGAACTTCCTGATGGCGCGAAAGTGGCCCGCGATTCTGCTCAGCACCCTATTGGTTTTGAGCATCGGACTCCAAGCCGACGCCTTTCCCGTCATGGCCGACCGCCTGACCTACCTGTCGGTTTCCGGTCTGGTCAGCCTCCTGGGCCTGATCTACGCTACCCGGATCAACCATCGATACGGCGAGCTCAGCGACATGCTCTCGCGCGATGCGCTGACCGGCGCCCTCAATCGCCGGGCACTGGACCATGACCTTCACGTGCTGGCAGCGCAGGAGGGCGGCCATGAACACAGCCTGGTCATGATGGATCTGGACGCTTTCAAGCCATTGAACGATAACCACGGCCACGATGCGGGAGACCGCGTGCTGGTCGATTTGTCGCGGATCGTCAACTCTCGTCGCCGGGAGCGCGACCGCTTCTACCGGTACGGCGGAGACGAGTTCGTTTTGCTCCTCCCGGACACCCCGCTGTCTGGCGCCCGGAGCGCCACCAGCAAACTGCGAGAGGCCTTGATGCATGAACTCAAGGGGCCGGACGGCCCCATCAAGGCCTCGATGGGTGTGGCCCAAAAGCGGGCCGGAGAAAATCCGGACGACTGGGTCAAGCGGGCAGACGACGCCTTGCTGGCCGCCAAGCGGGCCGGCAAGGATCGCGTCATGCTGGCGGACTGAGCGTCTTTCAGTCCGTGATCTCGCGGATCACACCCGTATCGAAGCCGCGCCGTACCAGGGCCTGCTGACGCCGCGACCTCTCCTTCAGATCCCCGGGCCGCTCATCGCCAAACTTCCGTCCGTACCACTTGGCCGCCTGGGCCAGCCAGTCGATTTGCACTTCAGCCAGGGCCCGCTCGATCAGGGCGCGGTCAATGCCGCGCTCGGACAACTCTGCGCGGATGCGCATCGGACCGTAAGCTTTCTCCGCGCGGCTGCGGGTGTAGCTCTCTGCGAAACGCTCATCCGATTGCAAGCCTGCATCCGCCAAAGCCTGTACCGCTTCGGAAACCTCGTTCGATGGCCAGCCCTTGCGCTTGAGCTTGCGTTCGAGTTCGGCAAACGCATGCTCGCGACGCGCGAGCAGCCGCAGCGCGGCCTCTCGCAGATCAGCCTCGGTGAACTCGGCGCGACCGCGCCCCATCAGCCGGCTTCAGCCGCCTGCGGTGCTTCGGCCTCTGCGCCAGGCTGCGATTTCGGCAGCAGTTTTTCGCGCACCAGCCGATCGATTTCGTCGGCCATGTCCGGATTGTCGCGCAGGAACTGGCGCACGTTGTCCTTGCCCTGCCCAATCCGATCATCGCCGTAGCTGTACCAGGCCCCGGATTTTTTGACCAGCCCGTGCTCCACGCCGAGCTCGATCAATTCACCCTCGCGTGAGATACCCTCGCCGTAAAGAATCTCGAACACGGCCTGGCGGAACGGCGGCGCCATCTTGTTCTTGACCACCTTGACCCGGGTTTCATTGCCAATCACTTCATCGCCGCGCTTGAGCGCGCCAATCCGGCGGATGTCGAGACGGACCGATGAGTAGAACTTGAGCGCATTACCGCCGGTGGTGGTTTCAGGCGAGCCAAACATCACGCCGATCTTCATGCGGATCTGGTTGATGAAGATCACCGTGCAGTTGGTCCTTTTAATGTTGCCGGTCAGCTTTCGGAGCGCCTGGCTCATCAAGCGCGCCTGCAGGCCGACATGAGAGTCGCCCATCTCGCCCTCGATCTCGGCCTTGGGCGTGAGTGCTGCCACGGAGTCCACCACGACGATATCGACCGCGCCGGAGCGGACCAGCATGTCGGTGATTTCAAGCGCCTGTTCACCGGTGTCGGGTTGCGAGACCAGCAGGTCATCGACGTTGACGCCGAGCTTTTCGGCATAGCTCGGGTCAAGCGCGTGCTCGGCGTCAACAAAGGCGGCCGTGCCGCCGGCCTTTTGCGCCTCGGCCACGGCATGCAGGGTCAGGGTGGTCTTGCCGGAAGACTCCGGGCCGTAGATTTCAATGACTCGGCCGCGCGGAATCCCGCCAATGCCCAGGGCCACATCCAGCGCCAGCGAACCGGTTGAGATCACGGGCACATCCTTGCGGCCCGCATCATCACCCATGCGCATGATGGCGCCCTTGCCGTACTGCTTTTCGATTTGTCCGAGCGCTGCAGCCAGCGCTCTTTTGCGATTCTCGTCCACTGCGTTCAATCCTCTTTCTGATGTCGATTCGGTGTCGCTGCGATGGGTGCGATTATCTCACAGGCCTTGTTGCCGACCAGCCCTGCCCGGCAGGTCACGGCGTTTTCCTACAAACAATCGCGCCGATTGCCCTACAGGGTAAAGGGCTGGATTCTCAAAACCTGATAAGGTCGCGACGGGATCGACTCGATCAGGGCAAATTCGCGCACCGGCCAGACCAGCATTTCGGGGTCGGGCAATTCGGGCCGCCCGGATACTTTCCGGAACAGGGTGACGTGAGGACGGAAAGGCCTTCGGTCGACCTGCAGGCCGAGTTGCTCGCACAAAGCCGACAACCGGCTGACCAAAGCCTGAGCGGCCGCCGGCGCATGACCGCCCAGCCAGGCCACGCGTGCCCCCGGGAACCAGCCAAAACGATCCAGCGTGAGCTCGAATGCCGTTGTTGTGACCTGGTCCATCGCCGCCAACAAGCTGGGCACACAAGCTGCCGGCTGGTTTCCCAGAAAAAGCAGGGTCAGATGCAGATTGTGATCGGGCACGCGGCGCGGCGAGAGCCCTTCAATCAGGCGCCGTCGCTTTACGATTTCGGCCCGAAGATTTGCATCCGGCCAGCAGGCGAAAAACAGCCTCCGTGAGACTTCGCCCCGCCCGCCGCTCACCGGGCCAGACGCTCCAGCACGCCCTCGAGTGCCACTGCAATGGTCGCCCGCCGCACATCATCACGGTCGCCCTCGAACCGGTAGCGTTCCGTTTCCACGTCGGCGTCGCGCCTGGCCCAGCCAAAGCAGACCGTCCCGACCGGCTTGTCCGGACTGCCGCCGTCCGGGCCCGCGATACCGGTCACGGCCACGGCCACATCGGCCCGGCTGCTTGACAGTGCACCGTGCGCCATATCGGCCGCCACCTCCTCGCTGACCGCACCGAACCGCGCGATCCGCGCCGGCGGCACACCAAGCAGATCGTGCTTGGCTTCATTGCTGTAGCTGACCATGCCGCGATCGAACCAGGCCGAGGAACCGGCAAGATCGGTACACAGCTTGGCAATCCAGCCGCCGGTGCAGGATTCTGCCGTCGCCAATTTCCGGCCCTGCACTTTCATTTCAGCCGCCACTGCCGCCGTCAGCATGGCCAGCGCCTGATCATCATGTCGAGTGGTCATGCGAGCATGATGCCGTGACCCGCGAATTGGTGCAAACAAGTTCACCGGCTAGGCACGGGACCCCTTCTCTGCTAGATTCGGACTCGTCGGGCGCCACGAGCCCGTCAGGGACACGCCGAGATGAGCGTGAATAATGCGATCAGCCCACCCGAACGCGCTGCAGCCACGGTGCTGGGGCTGTTGCTGCATCGCCAGCCGGGGCGGCGCAGCAGGCAGCATGAAGCGATCGCGCCAGCCTTGCCCAAGGCCTGGGCAGAAGTGCTGGCAGAGGGCGCCGAAGGTAAAAACCCAGCCCCGGCCTGCAGCCGTCTGTCCACCTTCCAAGAACAGCTCGGACCCATCTCCGCGCTTGCCTCTGACCAGAAATCTCTGCTGTTGGAGCTGGCTGAACGGCTGATTCGAGCGGACGGCCAGATTTCCCTGACCGAGCACCTGTACTGGCGCATGCTGCGCGACACCCTGCGGCCCCTGCAAAATGATCAACTGGCCGGGCCGGATGCGCTTCGCGCAGCCTGCACCTTGCTGCTGAGCCTGACGGCCCGCGCCGGTCAGCACGAAGAACAGGCAAGGGCAGGTGCTTTTCGAGCCGGCGCTGCCGCGGCGCCAATGGACGGCCTTGGCCAAATGCTCGGGACTGCAGATTTCTCCACCCGTTCGGTCGACGAGGCGATGGACACACTCGCTGCGACCACCGACGGATTCCGAGCCGCCCTGTATCGCGCGGTCCAGATCGTCGCCCGCCACGACGGCCAAATCAACCGGGCTGAAGAAGAATTACTGGCCACCATCGGCCTCGCGCTGCGATTACCGGAGGCTGATACGCAAATTGTGGCTGAACCCAATCCACCCGCACCGCCCGAAAATGCCGCCTTGGAGCTGGCAGCAACGGCGTCCAACCGTCTTACCCTGGCCAGCCGCCTCACAGAGGAAACCGGCTGGAAACAACGAGATCGGGTGCCTGCAATAGCCTTGATCGCGGCCAACCTGGTGCCCCTGCTGGGCGTGCTTTTCCTCGCTTGGGATGTTCGCTACCTGCTGCTGCTTTACTGGCTGGAAAATCTGGTCATCGGTGCCTACACCATCGTGCGGATGTTCAGCATCGGCGGCATCAAGGCCTTCGGTACCAGCCTATTTTTCACCATTCACTACGGGTTTTTCTGCGCTGGCCACGGAATGTTCGTGCTCGCCCTGTCTTCCATGGCTGACCTGGGCACCGAGGATGCCTTTGACTTTGACGAGGGCGACATTCCCTTTTTGATACCGTTTTACATGATGCGCGGCGTGTTTCAGTGGATTGCCACGCACATGCCAGACCTGCTGTTCATCCCACTGCTCGCACTCATCATCAGCCACGGCATCTCGCTGGTTCGGCATCATTTCATCGGCGGGGAAGATCAAGGGCGCGACGTCGATGACATCATGTTCGATCCCTATCCCCGCATGGCGATCCTTCACGTCTCCATTATTGCCGGCTCGTTTTTCGTCATCACCAGCGGCGGCGGCACAACCGCACCCGTATTGATCATCCTGATCGGCGCCAAACTCTGGCTTGATCTGTTCCTGCACCGCCGCGCCCACGCCAAACGCGTGGAAAAGCAACAGGCGGCGGCAGCCAACAACAATCTGGGGTAATCTGCGGGGCTTGCCTGATCTTACCGCCGAACGTTTAACCGCCTGGTCAGACCCATGACCGAAAAAACCGCCCAGCACACACCCCTGATGCAGCAGTACCTGCGGATCAAGTCCGATTATCCGGACATCCTGCTGTTTTTCCGCATGGGCGATTTTTACGAGCTGTTTTATGACGACGCTCGCCGGGCGGCAAAACTGCTGGACATTACCTTGACCACTCGCGGCCAGTCTGCCGGGCAGCCGATTCCAATGGCTGGCGTGCCTTATCACGCGGTGGATGGCTATCTGGCGCGGCTGATCAAGAAAAGCGAGTCGGTCGCCATCTGCGAGCAGGTGGGTGATCCGAACGAGTCCAAGGGCCCGGTCGAGCGCAAGGTCGTGCGCATCGTCACGCCGGGCACGGTGACAGAAGAAGCCCTGCTGGAAGACCGCCAGGACCGGCTGCTGGCCGCCATCGCCCCGGCAAAGAAAGGTTTCGGCCTGGCCTGGCTGGACGTGGCCGGCGGGCGGCTGCGCTTTGCCGAGCCGTCCAACGCCCAGGAACTGGGCGCCGAGCTGGAGCGCCTGCGCCCGGCCGAGGTCCTGTTTCCGGAAGACTATGCCCTGCCCGTCTCCGGCCTGGTCGCCGCCCTGCGACCCACGCCCCCCTGGCATTTCGACGCCCAGACCGGCGAGAGAGAGCTGTGTCGGCAGTTGCAGGTTCAGGACCTGTCCGGCTTCGGTGTGGAGCAGCGCGGGCCCGGACTGGCCGCCGCCGGCGCGCTGCTGAACTACGCCCGGGAGATGCTGGCCGGCGAACTGACGCATCTGACCGGCGTGCGCGCACTTAAAAGCAGCGAGCACCTGGTGCTGGACGCGTCCACCCGGCGCCATCTGGAAATCGATGTCCATCC
>SKIE01000367.1 GCA_007116585.1 Wenzhouxiangella sp.
CCGCGCTGGAAATGCTGCTGCGCCTGGCCGGCGAGGACTTGCTGCGAGTCAAGGGCATTCTCAACGTTCAGGGGATGGAAAAGCCGCTGGTGATTCACGGCGTACAGCATCTGTTTCATCCGCCGCAGCGTCTGCCGCACTGGCCGGATGAAGACCGGCGCTCCCACATCGTCTTCATCACGCGCGACCTGTCGACCCAGCTGGTCGATGCCCTGATGGACGTGATGATGGAAGACGCCTCGGCCCAGACCGCACAGACAGTTCAGGCGCAATGAAAAGCGCTGGCGGAGCGTTGCCTGAAGTCCACGCGCAAAACGAAGCACTTTGCGTAGCCTATCACCCGCGAGTGCTGTTCGACTGGCCGGAACATCGCGCCGCGCTGAGCGTGTGGCAACGGATGTTGCCGACCGCGTTGTCTGCGGCTGCGGATGAACTGGCCGCCGTCGATCAGCCAGCGGACTTCAGGGCCGACTGGATCGCGGGAACCGGGGACCAAGTCACCGCATCGGATTTAATCGCCGGCTTGGCCGCATTCAATCCGGCCTCGTCACCGTGGACTCTGACCCATTTGGCGGACGATGCCCTGTGTTTGATCAACATTGCCGAATCGCTGGCCAGCCAGTTAAAGACGCAGCTTCATTCCCCCAAGCTTTCCGTCCGGATTGAACGGGTGATCGGCGATGGCTGCCGGCTGTTTCATGTCGACCGGCTGTGCGCCCGTCTGATTTGTACGTGGACCGGTGCGGGGACGGAATGGCTGCCCGAGGGCAGTTTTGACCGCTCCGGCCTGGGCTGCGGCTGCAACGATCATGTCCTCAACCTAGGCGCAACCCGACAGATTCCAACAGGTGCGGTGGCCCTGCTGCGGGGCGATGCCTGCCAAGGCCAAGAGGGTGCTGGCCTGGTTCACCGATCACCGCCGGGTCGGCCAGGCCGGGCGCGCTTGCTGATCGCCGTAGACCTGCGCTGAAACAAATCATCTGACCTGGGGTTAACATCTGCTAACTTTTGAAGCGGAAGCAAATACTATTAGCATGGCTGCATTTTTATTGTTACTCTATACCAATCAGCAACCTCAAGCCTGCAAATAATGACCAAAACGCCATCGCTTCAACCCCTATCCGCGGCCTGCGCAATCGGCCTGATCGCCTGTTCCGGTCTCACTCCAGTCCACGCGGGGGCGCTTGAGACAGACGATCGCATCCTTGTCCAGGCCGATCCGCGCGGCAACCGCGCGCTGGATGAACAAGTTGCACCCGTCACCGTGGTGGCTGACGACGATCTGGAAAGGCGTCGTGCCGCCACGCTTGGCGACCTGCTCGACGGGCTGCCCGGCGTGGCCAATTCCGATTTCGGGCCCGGCGTGGGCCGGCCGACCGTGCGCGGCCTGCAGGGCTCGCGCGTGCAGGTGCTGGAAGACGGCATGGGTACATCCGATGTCTCGCGCGAGGGTGCCGACCACGCCGTGGCCGTCGACACCCTGCGCGCCGAACAGGTCGAGGTGTTTCGCGGCCCGGCCACTCTGCTGTTCGGCAGCGGTGCCGCCGGCGGCGTGGTCAACGTGGTCAGTCGCCGCTTCTCGCCGGAGATTCCAGAGCAGGTTCGCGCTGATGGCCGCTTTTCCTACGGATTTAACGGCAACGATCGGCAGGGTCGGCTGGGCGCAGAGATTCCGCTGAATCAGGACATGGTCCTGCGCGCCGACTACAGCATTCGCCGCACCGACGACCTCGACATCAACGGCTTCCAGCAGGTTGGCCAGACCGCCGGCAACGAAGACATCCTGCGCAACAGCAGCATCGACACCGACACCGCCTCGCTGACGGCCCTGTTCCGGGGTGACTGGGGCCATGTCGGCTTCGGCGTGAGCTACTGGGACACCGACTACGGCATCCCGGAAAACTTCGATGCCCGTCCGCGTGATCTCGGTGAACAAAGCGATGATTTCGAGCGCGTGATTGCTGACTTTCTGCGCTTTGATATGCGGGGTGAGTTTTTGCAGCCGTTCCGCGGTATCTCTCTTGCGCGGGTGAAGATGTCCTACACGGATTTCGAGCAGGAAGAAAAAGAATTCGAGTTTGAACGGACCCCGGCCGGCGGGGTACTCGACGAGATTGAAGTGGAAGCACTGTTCGAGAATCAGGAATGGGACACGCGCCTGGAATTCGTGCACGACCCCATCGGCAACGTAAGCGGCGTTTTCGGCCTGCAATACACCGACCGCGATTTTGTCGCCGATGATCCCCGAGGCGATGATCGTGGCTTCTACGTCCGGCCCAACGTGACCCGCACTCTGGCTGCCTTCACGCTGCAGGAGCTGCCGACGCAATTCGGCCGCCTGGAGTTCGGCGCCCGCGTCGACCGCGTGCGCTCCAGTTCTGATGATGTCTTCGGCTATCGCGTCGACGGCATCACCCTGCCCGACGGCAGCTTCAGACTGTTTGAGGAATTACTGCCGACCAAGACCTTCACCCCGTTCAGCCTGTCGGCCGGCGCGCTGGTTCAGATCGACCGCGACCACCAGGCGCGGATGGCGCTCACTCGTTCGCAGCGCGCACCCTCGCCGGAGCAATTGTTTGCCTTTGGACGGCACGGCGCGGCCGGCACCTTTGAGATCGGCGACCCGGAACTGAGCACCGAGACCTACAACAACCTCGAGCTGGGTTTCGACCGGCTAACAGAGGCGTTCAGCTGGGAAGTGACCGGCTTCTACAACCGCGTCAATAACTTCATTTTTCTGGCCTCCGAGGACGACGGCACCGGCAACCCGGTCGGCGTCAACGACATCGGCAACCGCGCCGGCGAGGGTGCGACAGTTGGCTGCGAGCCGGGCGACGGTGGCCTGTGTCGCCTGCGCAATCAGCTGGTGTTCAACGAGCAGTTAAACGCCGAGTTCTACGGCGTGGAGTTCCGCTCGACGACCCAAATCGCCACCGGGCGGATTCCGCTGGATCTGCGCGTGAGCGGCGACTATGTGCGCGGCAAGCTCAGAGACAGCGGCAACCTGCCGCGTATGACGCCGATGCGTTTGGGACTGGGCTTTGACACCGCCTTCGGCGAAGACTGGGATCTGTCGATCGACATCCAACGCGTGTTCCGCCAGACCCACACCGGCGAGGCCGAATCCGAGACCGGCAGTTTCAACCTGATCGGCTTTGACCTGTTCTGGCAGCCGGCGCTGCTGGGCAACGCCCAGGTCTTCCTGCAGGGCCGCAACCTGCTCAACGAAGATGGTCGTCGCCACCAGAGCTTTTTCAAGGAAGAAGCGCCCATCATTGGTCGCTCATTCAGCACCGGACTGCGTTTTCAGTTCGGTGGCTCGTAGGCAGCGATCGGGCTAAACGATGCGGAGTCATGACTCCGCATCGTTAATGCCCGATACATGCATATCGGATACCATTAACCTTCATGAAGCCGCCTGCTAACTCGCGCACACCATAAGGACCTCCCATGCTGAAAAGAACCGGTTTCTCTCTAGTACTGATCTTGTTGTTTGGCTTGAGCCTTGCGCAGGCCGAGACCACGTCGAACGAAGTCAAACTATCCATACCCAACATGGTTTGCATGTCCTGCGAAATGCGGGTTGAAGAAGCTGTTTTTCAGGTCACCGGGGTGTCTGGGATCGAATTCGACGGCGAGGCCAAGACCGCGCTGATCAGTTTCGACGAATCCGTGACAACGATCGACCAAATTCTGGCGGCTTGCGAAGAAGCCGGCTACCCGGCGACCGTGCTGGGCTCGAAGAACCTCTAGCGTATCCAACCCGAGCTCGCGACGCCATTTCAGAGTCGATGAGCGCTGTCATGACTCGCATTGCAAGGCAACGGCGCGCTTGGCTATCCATGCGCTGGCTGCTGGCGGCTGCCCTGCTGGCCAGAGCATTGATCCCTGATGGATTCATGCCCGGTGCCGGGCAATGGGTTGAACTTTGTACCGCCCATGGCACCGTCATGGTGCAGCTCGAAGCCGACTGGGACCTTCCCGTTGACACCGACCAGGACCCTGCGCCGCAGCAGTGTCCCTGGTCGGCTTATTTTTGTGCGCTCCAGGCCGTCAATTTCTGGCCGGACGCGATCATCCCGCTGCCTTCATCGACGCTGCCGATCATTGGCCGCACCTCCAATCACCAAAGACTGGCCGTCGCTTTACCGCCCTTGCGCGGTCCCCCATCCCACCTGGTCTGAAAAACCCAACACCGTTGCGCTGAGACCCCGCTGATGGGGCCGAGCCGTCGTGCCGGCTGCATGCCGCGGGTTTTCCGAAGCGTGTCCTTAGTTCTACTTTTCGGCCAGGACGACAATATGTTGCACCGATCACTTTTTACCCTGGCGATCGCCACCGCGCTCGCCTACGGCGGCGATGCCTTCAGCGCCGCCGACGCCAACCTCGAGAGCCGCGACGCTTCGGTGGCGGCCACCGCAGAAACGGACACTCGACAGGCTGAGCATCAAGAACAAGCCCAAACCAACTCACCAAAGCGCACCATCACCCGCCCGCTCGACACCATTGTGGTGATCGGTCGTCCGACCGAAATCGACCGCGCCAGCATGGCCGTCGAGCCGATTCGACCGCAGCGGCTGACCACGCTGCCCGACCTTTTTGCCGGCACGCCGGGCATTCTTGCCCAGGCCAATTTCGGCGGCGTCGACCATCCGCGGCTGTCGATTCGTGGCTCGGGCTTGCAGCGCGGCACGCAGCCCGCCGGCCGCGGTATTGATTTGCGTCTCAACAGCCTGCCAATGGGCTATGCCGACACCAGCTATGACTTTATCGAGTGGATTGAGCCACTGGCGTTTGACCGCGTTGTCGTCCTGCGGGGCGGTCGTGGGGCGGTGGAAAACGCCTCGACGCTCGGCGGCGTGATTGATTTCCAGACCAAAACCGGCGCTTCAGCAGACGCCCGACTGGTCCGCCTGGAAAGCGGCTCTTTCGGCGCCGAGCGAGCCCAGTTGAGCTGGAGTGAGCGTGGTGAGCAGGGCGAGGTCTATGCCTCAGCCAGCCGCTTTCGCTCCGACGGCTGGCGCGAGTTTGCCGGGCAAAAAGCCGATCGCCTGATCACATCCGGCAGCTGGTTCGTCCATCCCGCCGTCCAACTATCGGCCGACTGGGCGTACAGCTCCAGCGAGCTTGAGCTTCCGGGGCCGATGCGCCTGACCGACCTGCGCGCCGGTAGCCGGGCGGCGCAGCCGGCTAATGTCGCCGGTGACTGGACACGTTTTTCCGACCGCAATCGCTTGAGTCTGGGCCTGCGCACCGATGCCCTGCCCGGTGAGCTTCAAGCCGCACTGGGCTATCACCACACCGAGATCGAGTTCAGGCGGCGCGATGTTCAGGAAGAAGACAACGAGGACTGGATTTTTTCCGCCGACTGGCTGCTGCCGGGGGACCGGCTGGACTGGCAGTTCAGCCTACTGGCCCAGCGCGGCCAGCGCGATCAGGCCCAATTCTTAAACGGCGGCGGCACGCGACCCAGCTTTACCGGCCAGCGCGGTCTGCAGTGGGCGGATCACGACTTGCGGGCCGAACGGGATCGGCTGTCCGCCGGCCTGGAGTATCGTCTCAATCCGCAAACCTCGCTCAGCGTCAATCTGGGCTGGGAGCAGCATCAGCGCGAGGCGCACGATCGTTTCCCAACGCGGCCGGAGCGGCCGACAGTGGAATTTGACGAAAGCTATTCGGACTGGGGCGGCCTGCTGATGCTGCGCCAAAGCGTCAATCCCGGTCTGGAGTGGTTTGCAGCCGTTTCTCGGGTCAACGAACCGCCGACTTTCGATGCGCTGTTGATCAACGTCGCCGGCATGGGTGCTGGACCAGCTCTGATCGACGGTCCCAATCCCAGGCGACCTGTGTTCGTGCCGCTTGAAATGCAGCGCGCCGATACGGTGGAGGCCGGTATCCGTGCCGGCAATGAGCGCGTCAGTCTGGACCTGACTATTTATCAAGGCTGGCTGAGCAATGAAATCGCATCAACTTCCGATCCGGTCTCGCAAACCGTCTCCAGTGTCGGCAATATCGACCGCAGCACCCGCCGCGGCATTGAAGCCTTTGGCCAATGGCGAATTCAGGACTGGCTCAATCTTTCCGCATCCTGGACCCACACCGACGCCCGTCAGCGCCGCGGGGCACCCTTCCCCGATCGTCAACTGCCCATCGTGCCGCGCAACGTCCTGGCATTCGGCGCCGATGCGCGCTTTGGCGAAGGCTGGTTTACCTCACTGCGCGCCGAACATCTGCCCAACGGTGCCTGGGTCGACTATGCCAACACCTTGCGTGCTCCGGGCTACACCAGCTACAGCCTGCGCGCTGGCCGCGAATGGGGTGGGCTGACCTTGTTCGTCGATGGACGCAATTTGACCGACCGACGACACGTATCAACGGTCATCGCGGCTCAGAACAACCTCAACGGCGCCGATTCAGCCAGCTTTGCGCCAGCTGAAGGCCGTGCGGTGTTCTTCGGCCTGGAGTGGGTTTTGTAACGGGGAGCCGGAGCCGCCTGAGTGCCGCTAGCCGTCATTCACGCAACTCCATTACTGCGTTTCCCAGGCAATAAAGGCCCAGCGAAAGGGTTGGCCGCTGGCGCGGGCGCGCTCGGGATTGGCGTCGAACCA
>SKIE01000312.1 GCA_007116585.1 Wenzhouxiangella sp.
CAGGGCGCCACTGTCGAGTTCAGCCCGGATGATGTCTTCGGCGTACCAGGCAAAGCCCAGCCCGCGGCAGGCCGCGGCAATCGAGGTGGCCTTGGCGGTCACCGTCCAGCGTCGTTCGCTGACTCTGGGTGCTTCCGATCCGGCCGGTTGGGTGCCGCTGTCGCGCACGACCAGATGACGGTGGCGGCGCAGGTCGTCGCGCGTGAGCGGACGGTTGAGTTGATGCAGCGGGTGCTGCGGTGCGGCCGCGGCAATGAAGCGCACGCGCGTCAAGGGGTCGCCGATAAACCCCTGCGGAATGCTTGACGCGATGGCCAGGTCGACCCTGCCGGAGGTCAGCAACTCGGCCGTGCCGCCGAGAACGGATTCATGCAGCTGTACGCGCATGTCCGGCTGTTCCTCCGACAGGCGGTTCAGGCAATCCAGCAGCAGCCAGGTGGGGAAGATGATTTCAGCGGCCACTCGCAGTTCGGTTTCCCAGCCGCCCGCCGCGACCGCGGCCACACGCTCCAGACGTTCGGCTTCCTCGATCAGTGCACGCGCGCGGCGCACCAGCATGTGGCCGGTTTCGGTGAGCATAGCCTTGCGGCCCTTGACTTCCAGCGCCTCCACATTGAGCAAGTCCTCGATCCGGCCCACGGCATAGCTGAGCGTCGACTGCGACTTGTTCAGCGCCAAAGCGGCCTGTGCATAGCCGCCATGGTCAACGACCGCGACCAGGGCCCGCCATTGCTCCAGCGTGATCCGGGTAGACATATCGAAATATTCGAATGATTACCGCAATATTTTGCGCTTTTTTATCGACGCAGTGGTCGTTACTTTAAGCTGCTCAAGCAAATTGCAAAAGGAGATCAACCCATGAGCGCGCAAACCTTGCTGGTTCTCAAGGCAAGCTTGTTTGGTGATGGTGGTCAGTCGAGTCAGCTGGCCGATGAATTCACGCGTCGCTGGCAGGCCGCCAATCCCGACGGCCGGGTGGTTCAGCGCGACTTGTCCGCTGACCCCGTGCCGCATCTGACCGCAGATGTCTTCGCCGGCTTCCAGGCAGCGCCTGAAGATCAGAGCCCGGCGCAGCAGGCCGCGGTGGCGTTGTCGAATCGTCTGATTGCCGAGCTGCGGAATGCAGATGCCGTGGTGCTGGCGCTGCCGATGTACAACTTCACCGTCCCGTCCACCTTCAAGGCGTGGATGGACCACGTCGCGCGTGCGGGCGTGACTTTCGAATACACCGAGTCAGGCCCCAGCGGACTGCTTGAGACCGGCCCTCTGTATGTGTTCTGTGCCCGTGGCGGTCAGTATCGCGGCACCGAAAACGATACCCAGTCGCAGCTGATCAGGATGTTTTTTGGCATGCTCGGGTTTTCCGACATGCACTTTACCTACGCTGAAGGTCTGGCCCTGGGCGAGGAAGCGGCCAAGGCATCGCTGGCGCAGGCGCATCAGGATCTGCAGGCCCTGCCGCTGGGCCAGCCGTCTTGATGGAAGGAGGAAAAAGCATGAGCCATCAGCCAAGATCAGTCCAGCGCGTTATCGCATCGCAGGCCACTTCAGACGGGGCTGGCGTCAAGCTGCGCCGCAGCGTGGGAGCCAGCGGTTTTGCCCGGCTCGACCCGTTTTTGATGCTCGACGAGTTTTTCTCGGATGATCCGGACGACTATCTGGCCGGCTTTCCGGACCATCCCCATCGCGGTTTCGAAACGGTGACCTACATGCTCGACGGCCGCATGCAGCACCGCGATCATCTGGGCAACACGGGCGATCTGGGGCCCGGCTCGGTCCAGTGGATGACGGCTGGACGCGGCGTGATTCATTCCGAGATGCCGCAGCAGAGCGAAGGCCGCATGCGCGGCTTCCAGCTCTGGATCAACCTGCCGGCGGCCGAGAAAATGCGCCCGGCTGAATATCGAGACATCCCGGCCGATGCGGTGCCCGAGCTGGAGTTTGGCGGCGGCCGTGCGCGGGTGATAGCCGGTCGTCTGCACCTGGACGGCAGCGAACAGGGCGGTGTCGTCAACGCACAAGGCGGCGAAATGGCGACCGACCCGTTGTTTGCCGACCTGCACCTCGCCCCGGGCGCTGAAGTGGAGGTGGCCATTCCCGCCGGCTACAACAGCCTGGTCTATGTCTATGAAGGCGAGGTGTCAGCAGCGGGGCAGGCAGTGCCCAGGCGAGCGGCCGCGGTGCTGGGTGACGGCGACAGCGCACATCTGACTGCTGGCGCGGAAGGCGGCCGGCTACTGCTGCTGGCCGGCCGGCCGCTCAATGAACCGGTGGTTCAGTACGGACCGTTCGTCATGAACACGCGCGAGCAAATCGAGCAGGCCATGGCCGACTATCGCAGTGGCCGCTTGACGGACGCGGCCTAAAACCTGGTCAGCGCTTTTCCAGCCACGCGGCAATGACAGAGCGTGGCAGCGGGAAATAGCCGTTGGTGACGGCCGGGTTTTCGGCAGCCGCGTCGGGCGTCAGGTGGACGTGGAGATCACCGGCACCGCGGACCTCGAGCACGTCATCGACGTCGTACAAGTCGTCCTTGTGCACGCTGTCGTGATTCGGCAGCAGCGTCTGCCTTGCTGTTTTCTTGGCCTCGGACTTGTTCGCCGCGGCCAGCAAGGCATAGGCGTGACGCTCACCAAACTCGCCGGCCCGATAGCCACCGATATTGACAAAGTACAGCCGTGGCTCGGTCCGGCGAGGTGCGTCAGGCCGCAGGGTCACTTGATAGCCCGCGACTTGATCGACCCGGGCATAGGCATCCATGTGCAGACCCTGAGCCTCGCCAAACCACTGGTCAAGCAGCTGCGGATAAATGTCTTCGAGCGACTGGCCGACGGCAAAGGCAACGTCGTGCAGCTCGACCTTGCAGCCGGCGGCCCGGCCGCCGAGCAGTACGGCGAACAGGTGGTTGGTCTGAAGTGATTCCGAGGGTTTCACTGACGGGTCTGTTCAATCGGGGTTTGGGGGACGGTTGATTTATGATCCTACTCCAGATGCTTTAGGCTCGTACAGATGGAAGTCGAACAGCTGGAAATCCGCGAACACCTGCGCCGCCATCCGCCGTTCAGCTTTCTGGACGAGGGGCGGCTCAATCGCTTATCGGGCACGATCGAGATTGCCTATTTCCGCGCCGGCAGCGACATTGTCAAGCTGGGGCAGGAGATCACTGACCTGTACTACATCCGCCAGGGCTCGGTGGAATTGTTTCGCCGCAGCGGCGAGTTTTACAACCGCCTCGGCGAGGGCGATATCTTCGGCCAGCTCAGCCTGATCAGTCGCCGAACTGCGCGCTATCCTGCGCGCGCGCTCGAAGACACGCTGATTTACTTTGTGCCGGCCGCGGAGTTTCGTGTCCTGTTCGACGAGGTCGACGAGTTTGCCGACTTCGTTGAAATCGAGGATCGCACCCGGCTGCGTCAGGCTGGCGTGCGTTCACGCGAAGGCTCGGCCATGATGACGACCCGGGTCGAGCAACTGGTCCATCGTGAGCCGGTCATGATGCGGGCTTCTGGCAGCGTTGCCGAGGCAGCCCGGCACATGACAGAACAAGACGTGTCCTCGATACTCGTGTGCGCCGATAACGGCGAGGAGTCTGATTCATCGAAGCTGCTCGGCATCGTGACCGACAGCGACCTGCGCCGGCGCTTGATTGCGCAAGGCCTGGGCTACGACACACCGATCTCTGATGTCATGAGTGAGCAGCTGGTCAGCGTCGAAGCCGATGCCTTTCTGTTTTCGGCCATGATGGCCATGCTGCGCCATAACGTCCATCATCTGCCCGTGATGCGGCGCTTGCAGCCCATCGGTGTCATCGACTTGTCTGACCTGGCGGGCCATGAAACCCGCAACAGTCTGTTCGTGGTCAGGAGCATCAATGACCAGGACAGCCTCGACGGCATGCGCGAGTTTCTGCCCGAAGTGCGCGGCAGCTTCGTGCGCATGGTCAACGAAGGCGCAAGCGCACGGATGATCGGCAGCGCCATGTCGATGATCGGGCGCGGGTTCAAACGGCGTCTGGTCGAGCTGGCCGAGGAACGGCTGGGCCCGCCGCCGGTGCCGTATTGCGTGCTGGCCCACGGATCCATGGCCCGCGACGAGCAGTCGCTGATCACGGACCAGGACAATGCGCTCATTCTGGATGATTCATTTGATCGCCGAGAGCACGACGACTACTTCCGCCAGCTGGCGGAATTTCTGTGCGATGGGCTGGCCGAACTGAATTACACGCTGTGCAAGGGCAACGTCATGGCGACCAACCCGGACCTGCGCCAGCCGCTGTCGGTGTGGAAGAAACGTTTCAGCGGCTGGATCCAGAAACCTGACCGGCCCGCCTTGCTCAACAGCTCGATCTTTTTCGATCTCGACGGGGTCTGCGGCGAGACACGCTTTGCCGATGAACTCAAGCAATGGGTGGCCGACCAGGCCAGCCAGTCACCGGGTTTTCTGGGCTGTCTTGCCCACAACGCCCAGACCCGCACGCCGCCGTTGGGATTTTTCCGCGACTTCGTCCTTGAGAACAGCGGCCGCCACCGGGACTCGCTGGATCTGAAACGACGCGGTACGGCACCCATGGCCGATGTCATCCGCGTTCACGCGCTGGCCAGCGCCTCGGTCGCGCAGAACTCTTTTCTGCGCCTGGACGACATCGTCGCGGCCGGTTTCCTGACCGGCAACATGGTCGCCGACCTGCGCGATGCGCTGGAGTTTCTGGCCGGCACGCAGTATCGGCATCATGCCAGGCAGCTGGAAAAAGGTGAGCGCCCCAACAACAAGCTCAACCCGGCCACCTTGAATACGTTTGACCGGCGCAATCTCAAGGATGCCTTCCGCGTGCTCAGCCATGCCCAGCGCTTCCTGCGCTTGCGCTACCGGGCTGTGCAAGTCTGAGTCTTGCATGACCAGCAAGCCCCAGACGTCAGCATCCAGCGACTGGCCCGCCCGGCTGCGGGAGCTGGGGGCAGCCGCGACCGTGCCCATGCTGCGCGCTTTCTACGAGGCCGGCACAGCCGACCCGGACACGCCCCTGAGCGAGGTGGAGTTCGTCGCGCTTGATCTGGAAACCACCGGCCTGGATCCGCAGCAAAGCGCGATTGTCAGCATTGGCCTGGTTCCCTTTACCCTGCGCCGGATTCGGCTCAGCGGCGCGCGCTACTGGGTTGTTCAGCCGCGCCGTGCGCTGGACCCGGAATCGGTAGTGATTCATCGAATCACGCATGAAGAACTGGCCGCCGCTCCGCGCTTTTCGGCCGTGTTGCCGGACCTGCTGCAGGCGCTGGCAGGCTCGATGGTGGTGGTGCATTACCGCCACATCGAGCGCCCGTTTCTGGACCAGGCCTGCCGCCGCTGGATTGGCGAGGGCCTGATTTTTCCGCTGATCGATACCATGGCCCTGGAGGGCTGGGCGCTCAAGCGCGGTCGCAGTCGTCTGCAGCGCTTTGCCGACCGACTGGGGGTGCGCTCGCAGCCTTCAGTACGACTGGCTGCCTGTCGCGAGCGCTATCATCTGCCGACCTACAGCGCCCACCATGCCATGACCGACGCGCTGGCGACCGCCGAGTTGTTCCAGGCCCAGATCGCCTGGCATTTTCGCCCCGACTGGCGCGTGGAGCAGCTGTGGCTGTAGACCGCCCGCGCGGCCGCTTGAGCCCGGCGCGCCGGCGCGTGCTGGATGCGGCGCTCGACCAGCTGATGGACTGCTCGCCGGGTACGCGCGAAAGCCGCTTGCTGGCCATCCAGCAACGCTGTCCGCGCGTCGGCTTCTGGCTGGCGCGACTGGTCGCGGCCATGGAAGCCCCGGACAACCCCTGGCAGGCGCCGCTGGAACGCATGGCTGAAGGCCTGAGCCGGCAGGCAGACGAGTCCATCCCCAACCTGCCGGCTGGCGCGCGGCTGGGGTCCTGGGAAGTGGTGAGGCCGGTCGGCAGCGGTGGCATGGGCGTGGTCTACCGGGTCGCGCGAGCCGACGGAGCGTTCGAGATGGAGGCCGCGGCCAAGCTCATCCGGATGCGGCGCGATAGTGACCTCGAACTGCGCCTCGAATTGGAACGGCGGCTGCTGGCGCGTCTTGACCACCCCAACATTGCCCGCATCCTGGATGGCGGCACCGGTGAGGACGGGCAGCCCTATCTGGTTATGGAGTGGGTGCCGGGCGAGGACTTGAGCGTCTGCGCCGCTGAACTCGAAGCGGCTGACCGACTGCAGATGTTTGGCGACATCGCCGCTGCTGTGGCGCACGCGCATCAGCGCAGCGTGGTCCACGGTGACATCAAGCCGGCCAACGTGCGCCTGAGCGCGGACGGCCGTGTGCGCCTGCTGGATTTCGGTATTGCGCGCCTGGTGCTCGATGAAGACGATGCCGAAGCCGACAGCATCAGGGCCCTGACCCCCAGTTTCGCCGCGCCGGAGCAGCTCGAAGGCCAGCCGGCTTCAACCCAGTCCGATATCTGGTCGCTGGGCGCGCTGCTGGCCTGGCTGCTGTTGGGCGATGCCTATGCGCGCG
>SKIE01000019.1 GCA_007116585.1 Wenzhouxiangella sp.
CGGAAGTTGCCGATCAGGTCGTCGGCCTCGATGGCCACGTCCGAGTAATCGCGCCAGCGGTCCGGGTAGCCGATCTTGGGCAGGAAGGATTCGAGCTTGGCCAGGGCTTCGATGCGGGTTTCCCCGTCCATCCATTCCAGCGTCTCGAGGCGTTCGCGAAAGGCCCGACGCAGGTATTCGACCAGTTCGAGCATTTGCTCGCGGTAGGCCGGCGGAAAGTGGCGCTGGACGTAGACTTGTCCGACCAGTTCGCCAAGCCGTCCGGAAACCACGTTGATCGCGCGTCGGTCGCGCGGGCGCTGCTCCTCGACACCGCCCAGGCGGCGCTGAAACAGCTCGAAGCGGGCGTCAGCGAACTCGACCGGCAGGCTGGCGGCGTGGTTGTTGATCCAGTGAAACGCGTGGTAATTGGACCAGGTTTCGACCGGTGTGTCGGCAAACAGGCCGGCGCTGGCCTGGACTGCCGTGTTGGTATTGACGACCAGTTCTTCGATTACCTCCAGACCGCGCTCGGCAAGAAACTCTGCCCACGCGAACCCCGGAGCGAAGTCGTCCAGGTCGGCCCGGTCCATCAGATCGTAATTGGCCTGGCGGTCGCGCTGCTGCACCCGGCTCCAGTGAATCTCGGCCAGTTCGGTTTCCAGCGCCAGGATGGCCTCGGCCCGTTCGCGCCCTTGATCGATTCCGGCCCGCTCGAAGGTGGCAGTGATGTAATCCAGGTAGGCCTCTCGGTGTTCCGGGAAGGGCGCGTCCTCGCGGCTGTAGTAGTCGCGATTGGGCAGGCCCAGGCCGCTCTGGCCGATGCTGGTGATGTAGCGGGTCGGGTCACCGGCGTTCTGGCCGACGCCGACCCGGACAATGCTGTTGGTGCCCGGTCGGGCCATCCAGCGAGCTACGTCGGCATGGCTTTCCAGGGCCAGCAGTTGATCGAGTTCAACGCGGATCGGGTCCAGGCCCAACTCCTCGATGCGTTCGGCGTTCATGTAGCTGGCGTATAGCGCCCCGATTTGCTGCATTGGCGTGCCGGCCTCGGCGTTGTTGGTCTCGAGCGCATCGGTAATGATGGCCTCGACATTGTCTTCGGCTTCCAGGGCCAGCTCACCGAAGGCGCCGAAGCGCGAAAAACCGGCCGGCATCTTGGCCTGGTCAATCCAGCCCTCGTTGACGAATACAAAGAAATCATCGCCGGGCTGGACCTTTTCGCTCAGATGTGACCTTTCCAGTCCCCACGGGCCCAGGCGCGGCGCGTCCGCGTGGGCAACACAGCTGAAAACAAGGCTAAAGAGCAGGCCGGCAAGGATTGGTCGATTGGTTCTCAGGTTCATTTTATTCATGGCTTTGAAGGTATTCTTAGTGGTTGATTCCGCTACCGGGGATTTTCGCTGCTCCGTTCAGCGTTCCTACCCCGGCCGGGGTTGGGTGGGCAGGTAGCGTGCGATCTCCCGCACCAGCAGCTTGCCCGGTACCTGCGACTTCTGGATGATCCTGGCGACGCTGCCGTTGAGTCGGGCGCGGTCTTCGGCGGTCAGGTCCTTGGCGGTGACCACGATGATCCTCGCTTCGGATTCCGGAAACTCCCTGCGCAGGGTCGCCAGAAATTCGAATCCATCCACCTCCGGCATCATCAGATCGAGAATGATCAGCGCCGGCAGGTGCAGGCGATAAGCCTCCAGGCCTTCGCGGCCGTTGACCGCACGATGGACGTTCCAGCCTCCGCGTTCAAGCCAACCGGACACCATGTCGCGGGCATTCTCATCGTCGTCGACTACCAGCGCTTCGGAGTTTTCAGGTGCCTTGAAGCGGTTGACGACCGACATCAGCAGCTTGCGATCAATCGGCTTGACCAGGTAGTCGGCCGCACCCAGGGCGAAGCCTTTTTGCTGCTCGTCGACGAACGTCACCATGACCACCGGAATGGTTTTGAGCTCAGGGTCATCCTTGAGCTGGCACAGCACCGACCAGCCATCCATGTTGGGCATCAGCGCATCGAGCGTGATCACATCGGGCATCATCTCCCGGGCCAGTTCCAGCCCGCGCGCGCCGGACTCAGCCGTTTTGACCTCCAGCCCCTCACTGCTGAGCAGACGCTGGATCAGATCGCGGGTGGCAGGGTCATCGTCTATGACCAGCACGCGAGCGGCCGACTGCAGGCCATCAGGGCTGGTCACGGAAATCGAAGCGCTCCTCTGCCCGGGTTCCTCCACCGGTACGGCTGGAATCAGGACGGTGAAAGTCGATCCTTTGCCCGGTTCGGATTCGGCTCCAATGCTGCCGCCCATGAGTTCGCAGAAGCGTCTGGTGATGGCCAGTCCGAGCCCGGTGCCGCCGTAATTCCGGGTGGTCGAGGCGTCGGCCTGCGTGAACGGATCGAATACCTGTTCCAGTTGCGCGTCGGTCATGCCAATGCCGCTATCGGTCACCTTGATCTCGAGCCAGGAGCGGCCTTCGTCTTCAAATTGGCGCAGTCCCAGTTGCACGGTACCGCGCTTCGTGAACTTGGTGGCATTGCTGAGCAGGTTGAGTGCCACCTGACGCAGCTTCGTGATATCCGCCTTCATAGGCTGAGTGATGTTTTCTTGAACAACGAGCAACTGGTTGCCGTTGGCCTCGATCATTGGCTCGACGGTACCCTTGAGTTCGCTGACAAACTGATCAATGTCGATGGGTTCCAGAAATAACTCGACCTTGTCGGCCTCGATCTTGGACAGGTCGAGCACGTCGTTGATCAGGCTTAACAGATGTTTGCCGGCGCTCTGGATGCGCGTGAGGTCGGACACGAAATCCTCCAGGCCCTGATCTGCGGCCTCTTCCAGCAGCATCTCGCTGTATCCGATAACAGCATTCATCGGCGTGCGAAGTTCATGGCTCATATTGGCGAGGAACTGGCTCTTGGCCTGGTTGGCGACATTGGCCGCCTGCTGGGCCGCGGCAACCTCTTCGAACAGCAGGGCATTGCGCAGGGCAATGGCGATGAACTCGACATGGCGGGCAATCGTGGCCAAGTCGTCCTGGTCGAAGGTTACCGCTTTGCGCGTGTTGGAAAAGGCCAGGACCCCGCTGACCCGGTTGTCGATCGTCAACGGAAAGTTCATCAGCGAGCGCACCGGCAGTTCGTCGTAGATCCTGGCGTCTGACGGAGACATCAGCGGCCGCGCTTCGCTGATCTTGGAGGACGCAAACCAGCGATTATTGATCAGGGTGTGGACAAAAACGCTGTCTTTTTCAGTCAGCGGAATCCGCATGTCGGCCAGGTTTTCAGCCATCTGTTCGGCACCGGTGCCCGCGAAGCGCTTGAGCACCAGGGCCTGGTTGTCGTTGTCAACCAGCAGGATGCTTTCCTGGTCGAACTCAACGATATCGGACAGGCTTTCCATGATCGCTGTCATGACTCGATCCAGGTCCAGGGTCGAGTTCACCAGTTGCGCCACTTTGTTCAGGTTTTCCATCTGCGCGGTCTGTGCCATCACGCGCTGATTTTTTGCTTCGAGTGATTTGCGCGCTTTGATCAGGCCGCGACCAAGCTGGTTGACTTGCCAGGCCACGTAGAAGACCAGGCACAGGATCGTTACGCCCGCGATGATCAGCGGTGGGCCGGTATTGTGCGCATCGAAAGCGGGTTCGACGATCAACAGGCCAAGCGCGAGCGTCAGCAACTGGAATGCCAGCACGGCCAGGGCGGTTCGGACACCTGCCATCAGCAGCGCCACGGTAACCACCACGGAGGCCAGGATCAGGCTGGGCAGAGCCGGGTACTGCATCAGCATGATGAAAACGCTGATGGTCAGTGCGTCGATGAAAAAAGTGGCGTACCCGACTTCCCGTGAACGTCGGGTCCGGCGCGCGATCAAAAACATCAGGTGGGGATAGGCCAGGCCCCAGAGAACCACCGCCGTGGCGATGAGGAGGTTCTCGCTCCCGATCACCGCCAGCACTACGGCCGCCGCCATGCCCCCGATCAGGATACGGCCCGGATAGGTCGTTCTGGACAGCGGGTGAATTTTGCCCTGGCGCCGTTCCGGGCGTTTGGCTTGCGGCTGTTGCGCCCCGTTCGTCATGGGCAGGCGGCGCTCAGGCCACCCGTATCAAGCAAGAACGTGCGGCAGCGAAAGGAAAGGCGTCTTGAGGAATTTTTCAACGTTTCACCCCTCGGCGAAAGAGGATGGATCATCCTAACTGTGACTGGACTTCGGGTGAATCGGCGAATCACGGCAATTTAGCACAGCCTTTCGAGTATGGGCAACAAGCGCCTTGGAATATGCCTTACTTCTGGTTCATGCCAGGGGCGCTGCTGGTATCTCGGCTGCTGGTATCTCGGAAGGAAACCGGATATATTGGCCGGCAGCACTTTGAGGGGTCCGGCCAATTGCTACCGGCTGGAACAGTCTGTCATTCTTCATGGCAATCACCTGACCGGGGCCAAGACTCTGAAATCTTCAAAATCAATTGGACTACTGACCGCCCTGGGCCGGGCTGCCCGCTTTGCCCCACTGGCAGCTGCGCTGGTGATGACACCGGCGATCTCCGAGCAACCTCCCGAGCGTTTTACATCGCAGGCGGGTGCCGAGGCCGGGTTGCGCGTGGCTGCGCTGGGCCGTATTGAACCAATGGATGGCATCATCCGTCTGGGCGCGCCGGCGCCGCTGGCATCCACCACCGGTCTTCTGATTCGAGAATTGTTCGTCGAAGAGGGCGACGATGTCGTGGTCGGGCAGGAGTTGGCGATTACCGATATGGCCGACGTTCTTGCAGCGGTTGCTGAAGAGGCGCAAGCCAACGTGGAACTGGCGCGCCGGCAAGCCCGCGCAGCCGCCAGCCAGGCCCGCGAGCGCTGCGTGCTGGCCGAAGTACGTGAACGCGAAGCCGCGCGCAGGGAAGAACTGCTCGAGCGCTCCGTGGTCACCACCGAGGAATCCGATCGTGCCAGGGCTGATGCCAGTCTGGCCACGGCAACCTGCCGGTCGGCGCAAGATCAGACGGCCGCCATGGAGGCCGCCATTGCGGTCGCCGAGGCCGTACATCGGCGCGCGGAGGCGGAGTATCAGCGCACGCGTATCGTCTCGCCGATGGATGCGCGAGTGCTCGAGATCCTGGCCCGACCCGGTGAGTTGGTCAGTATGCGCGGGGCGTTCGAGCTCGCCCGGGTAGATCAGATGCAAGCCATCGCCGAAGTGTACGAAGCCGACCTGCCGCGGGTGGCGGTTGGTCAGCGTGCCGAGATTACCTCCCCTGTGCTCGGTCAGACCCTGACCGGGCAGGTCCGCCGGATTCGCCAGCGCGTGCGCAAGCAGGACGAAACCGCAAGCGACCCGGCCGCGCGCAAGGATGCGCGCATCATCGAGGTCGAGATTCTGCTTGATCAGCCGGAGCACGTTGCAGGCCTTACCAACCTGCAGGTAACCGTACTGATCAGCCCGTGATGGCGCAGGCGACCTGATGCGCGCTCCGCTCGGATGGCTTCAGCTCAAGCACCGGCCGCTTCGCTTGCTGGTGGCGGTAGCCGGCATTGCCTTTGCCGTTCTGCTGATCATGATGCAGCTCGGGTTTCGAACCGCCTTGTTCGAAAGCTCTGTCCGGCTGCACCAGCAGCTCAATTACGACATCGCGCTGTTCTCGGTCGACAGTGTCTTCATTGTCCGACCGCAGGAATTTTCCATCTATCGGCTATATCAGGCGCTGGGCGACCCGGAAGTCGCCGAAGTGATGCCGGTCTATCTGTTCCCGGGGGTGTGGAAAAACCCCTGGAACAACGACCGGCGCAGTCTGTCCGTGCTGGGGTTTGATCCGCAGCACGACATTCTCAGCGCGCCCGGGTTTGCCGAGGTCAGGCCATTGCTGTCACGCCAGAATGTGGTGGCCTTCGACCAGGCCTCGCGACCGGAATTTGGTCCGGTAGGTACCTTCCTGCAGATGGGAGGTACGCTGACAACCGAAATCAATGATCGCGATATGGAAGTCGTCGGCCTGATCGAGCTGGGTACTTCATTTGGCATCGATGGTACGGTCGTGGCCAGCGATGACAACTGGCTGCGCCTGTTTCCTGACCGGTCGCGCAACCGCATCCAGCTCGGCCTGGTCCAGCTGACAGAAGGCGCCGATCCGGAAGTCGTTCGTCAGCGTCTCGCCCAACGCCTGCCCGAGGACGTGCTGGTGATGACCCGGGCCGGCTTTGTTGAGCGTGAGCAACGGTACTGGAACTCGGCCACCCCGATTGGCTACGTCTTCGCTTTCGGCGCCATCATGGGTTTGATTGTCGGCGGCATCATTGTCTACCAGATCCTGTTTGCCGACGTTTCGGAGCATTTGAACGAATACGGCATGCTGCGCGCCATCGGCTACCGCAACGGCTTCGTCTCGGGCATCGTGCTGCAGCAGGCCGCCATCCTGGCCGTGCTCGGGTATTTGCCCGGGTTGGTGCTGGTCTCGTGGTTATACGGGCTGGCAGCCGACGCCACCCAGCTGCCGCTGTACATCACCTGGGAACGCGCCCTGACCGTTTTCTGTACCACCCTCATCATGTGTGCTCTCTCCGGCCTGCTGGCCATGCGCAAGGTTCGTAAACTCGATCCTGCCGAGGTTTTCTGACCATGTACGACGGTGATTCGATCGAGGTGGCGGGCCTGAACCACCATTTTGGCAAGGGTGCCTTGCGCAAGCAGATCCTGTTCGACATTACCACCACCATACCGGCCGGCCAGATTGTCATCGTGACCGGCCCGTCAGGTTCCGGCAAAACCACCTTGCTGACCCTGATCGGGGCGCTGCGCTCGACCCAGGAAGGGAGTGTGCGGGTGCTGGGCCAGGAGCTCTGCCAGGCCAGATCCGGACTGCTTGAGTTCGTTCGACGCCAGATCGGGTTCATCTTCCAGCAGCACAACCTGGTGGCATCACTGAGCGCGTTGCAAAACGTCGAGCTGGGGCTGCGGGTCAGCGGCAAGCTGCGCGGTGCGCGGGCGCGCCAGGCGGCCAGCGACATGCTTGCCGCCGTTGGTCTGGCCGAGCGCATGGGGCACAAGCCCGAACAGATGTCGGGTGGCCAGCGCCAGCGCGTGGCGATTGCCCGCGCCCTGGTTTCCGAGCCTTCCATCGTGTTGGCCGATGAGCCGACGGCTTCACTGGACAAGGCCAGCGGTCGCGAGGTGGTCGACCGAATGAAGAACCTGGCGCGCGAGCATGGCACCACCATTTTGCTGGTCACCCACGATAATCGCATTCTTGATATCGCCGATCGCATTGTTCATCTCGAAGATGGCCGGCTGTCGACCTACACCGACTCGGTGATCGCCGATAACCGGCGCATGATGCAAACCCTGGCCGACCAGCGCCGCAAGCAGCCGGTGATCGAGATGGTGGCCGAGCTCGATGACCAGGCCTTCGGGGAATTGCTGACCGAAATCAGCGAAGAATCGCGCCAGTTCCTCGAAGCGACCGCGCTGGCCAACGATCTTGCCTTTCGCAGCATGCTCGAGCAAGGTCTGTTTGCCTTCACCGCGCGCCTGGCCACAGTCATGCAGGCCGAGCGTGCCTCGCTGTTCCTGGCCGATGCCGAGCGCCGGTCACTGGTTCTCAAGGTGGCCGAAGACCTGCCCGAGCACGGCGAGGTTCGGATCGATATCGGCAGCGGTATCGCCGGGTCCGCGGCCCAGACCGGGAACCCGATCCGGGTCGATGATGCCTATGCCGATCCGCGCTTCAATCCCGAGGTCGACCGCAAATCCGGATTCAGGACCCGCAACATCCTGGCCCTGCCGATCAAGAACCAGGCCGGCGAAGTGTTTGCCGTCGCGCAACTGCTCAATCGCGCCGACGGATCGCCCTTCAATGCCAAGGACGAAGACCGTTTTACCGAGTTTGTCGCTCCCCTTGGCGTCATTCTTGAAACCCTTCAGAGCATGAGCCGCCCGGGACAAAACCAGCCAAAGAAGTGAGGTCACCATGACCAGAACCCAGGAAGATCATCGCCATCGGATTCTCAGTGATTTTTTCGGACTCGATGACCAGCGCCATGCCGACCTGGTGCAGAGCATGCAGCCGGTTGAACTCCGCGGTGGGCAATGGTTGTTTGAACAAGGCGATCCCGGGGATTCTTTGTACCTGCTGGCCCGCGGTCGCCTGGAAGCCTGGCATCAGAGCGGTGCTGCGCCGGCGGTGTTGCTCAATGAAATCAGTGCCGGCGAAGCCGTGGGCGAGGTTGGGCTGCTGACCGAGGCGCCGCGCAGCGCCGGGGTGCGCGCGCGCCGCGACAGCCTGCTGTTCCGGGTCGATCGATCCACCCTGGAGAAGCTGGCGCAGAACCATCCGGACCTGGTCATGCAGATCATGGCGAGTGTGGCCCGGCGACTGGCTCAGAACACTCACAATCGCCACACTCGGCCAGCGCCGCGGACGCTGGCGCTGGTTGTGCTGGACCCGGATCCAGGGCTTGAGCAATACACCGAGCGGCTGGCTTGCGATCTGGGCGCTGCAGGTCCGGCCCAGGTGCTCACTCCCGAGCGTCTGGTGGAACTGGGCGCGCCCGAGGTGTCCGGTCTTGATCACGAGGGTCCGGGGACGGCATTGAAGCAGTGGATCGCCGCCCAGGAAGAGCAGCACCAGCAGCTGGTTTTCCTGGTTCGGCCCGATCAGACCCGCTGGGCCGAGTTTGCGTTACGCCAGGCCGACCTGGTGGTCCGCCTGGTTGCCAGTGATGCCGACCCGCAGCCCCGGCCAGTCGAGTCGATGTTGGCCGAGTCCCGGTCCGAGCCGAAGGGCGCGGAGTCCGTGCTGGTGCTCTGGCATCGGCCCGGTGCCGGCCCAATCACCGGCAGCCATCGCTGGTTGGATGTTCGGGCACACACCCGTTTGCTGCATGTTCGGGCCGATGTGGCCAATGATCATGCCCGACTGGTCCGCATTCTGACCGGCAAGGCGATCGGCCTGGTCTTGAGCGGTGGTGCCGTGCGCGGCCTGGCCCATCTGGGGGTGTTCAAGGCCATGGAGGAACTGGGTGTGCCGGTCGACTGGGTTGGCGGTACCAGCATGGGCGCGGTCATCGGCGCGGCCATTGCAACCGGCTGGCAGAGCGATCACGCCATCAGCGAGTCCTATGTCGCCTTCGTCAAGGGACGGCCATTGACCGACTACACCCTGCCGTTGATTTCGCTTATGCGCGGTCGCCGGATGCGGCGTCTGACCCAGCGTCAATTTCCGGGCGGTATCGAGGATTTGCCGATTCCGTTTTTCGCCATCTCCAGTAATTTGAACACTGGCGATACCAACGTTCACGAGCGCGGGTCGCTTTGGCGCGCCCTGTGCGCCAGTGCATCATTGCCCGGACTATTCCCCCCGGCGGTTCACCGGCAGGAACTGACCATCGACGGGGCCATCACCAATAACCTGCCGGTCGATATCATGCAACAGCGTCGGGTCGGCCAGGTCATTGCCGTCAGCCTGGGTGATTCCACCCAGCGCAAGGTCGGCTTTGCTGACGCGCCCTCTCCGTGGGCGGTCCTGTTTGGCAAGGTCTGGCCGTTCGGACGTCGCGCCCGGGTCCCGGGGGTTGCCTCGATGATGCTCAAGGCGATCGAGCTGGGCAGCCGCAAACGGGTTGAGGAACTGAGTGAGCGCGCCGACTTGTTGCTTCGTCCGCCGGTTCAGCGCTTCAACATGATCGACGTCAAACAGTTTCAGGCGCTGGTCGAGGTTGGCTACGAAAGTTCGCTCACGGACCTGCAGTCGTGGCTGGCGCTTCAGCCGAAGTAGTAAATGGCAAGGCCATTGCACAGGATGTGCAGGATGTTGTCGATGATCACGACCAGCCAGCTTGATCGCCACTGCGGCATCTCGGGAGGAAAGCCGGTCTCCTGGCATTCTCTCCATGGCCGGCTTTCCGGCCAGGGACGGTTCTTCAGCCAGGCCACGTATCGGGCCAGGCCAAATCGGTCGATGAGCAGGTGCGAGCCGGCAATCAGAGCCAGCGCCACCGGCTCCTGCGTGATCAGTACAAACGGCAGGGTATAGAACAGCACGTGCAAAAGGACAGCGTCCAGTCGCTTGTGCTTGTGCCGTGCCATCCAGTCGCTTTGCAGTAGGTAATCACCAACCAGGTGGGCCACGAACTGGTTTGCGGTAAACATCAGTTGTGGCCTCTTTCCAGGAGCGCGCGAATCTTGCCCAGGAGTCGATTCAGATCGACCGGTTTGGTGTCATAGTCATCGCAACCTGCTTCCAGCGCGCGCTGACGATCACCATCCATCGCGTGGGCTGTCAGGGCAATGACCGGGATTGCTGCCAGTGAGGAATCAGACTTGAGTTCTGCAGCGACCGTCCAGCCATCCTTGACCGGCAGGCTCATGTCCAGAAGAATCAGATTCGGCCCCAGGGCGCGGGCGCGGTCCAGCCCTTCCTGGCCATCGATGGCCACTTCGACCTGGTATCCCTTCCGCGTCAGACGGCGGCTGAGCATGTCGCGGTTCATTTCGTTGTCTTCGACCAACAGCAGTGTTTCAGTCATGGTGGGCCCGCAAGTGGAGAGGGTCAGGAGGGAGAACGAAGTTCAATCAAGGTTTGCAATCGTTGTGCGGCAGCGACCGATGTCAGCACCACATGGTACCGCCCCGGCGGCCGTTCGGCACAGGGTTCAATCACTTTCGCATACAGATTGATCACCCCGCCGGCAGAGCCATCGTCCGAATCAGGTGTCAGGCGCATACGGATATTGCCCATTGCATCAAGCGTTCGATCGCTGAACACTACCGCCCGGTTGCCGCCCAGGGCTTCCATTCGACAGGCCAGCTCCGGTCCGTCCAGTTGCTTGTCGGTCAAAGGCGTCACCATGACATCGAGCGGTGGATCCAGGCTTTCAACCGGCTGAAGCGTCTGATCCAGCCGCAGATGCCAGGGTGGCCCGATACCAACCACCTCGAAGAGCTTGACCGGCTGCTCGATACCCTTGGCATCGACCTGGAAACTGGCGCCGTGCTCGAGCAGGTCGCCCACCTCCGCGACCGTGAATTCAGAGGCCAGGATCTGGCCGCCAACGGTAAACGATTCGATCCGCCCGGTCAGGTTGACGTGGTGGCCAACCACGGCATATTTGGAGCGAATCTCGGAGCCGATATTGCCCACAACTACCTCGCCGGTGTTCAGGCCGATGCCCATCTCGATGGCCGGCAGCCCCTGTTCTTTGGCGCGCGCATTGACTCTGACCATGGCCTGCTGCATCTCGATTGCGCAGGCGACCGCGCGCGCGGCATCGTCAGTGCGCACCAGCGGTGCGCCAAACAGCGCCAGTATGGCATCACCGATAATCTCGTCGATGCTGCCGCCATGGCGCACGATGATTTCCGACATCTCCTGCAGATACAGATTGAGCAGACTGACCACTTCGGTTGGCTGCAGGGTCTGACTCAGTTCGGTAAAGCCGCGCAAGTCGGTCATCATGATGGTGACTTTCTGCATCCCACCGCCCAGGCGCAGCCCATCCTCATCATCCAGGATTTGCTGAACGATATCGTCTGACAGGTAGCGCCCGAATACCTTGCGGATGAACCCGTAGCTGCGCTCGAGTTCACGCTGGTAGCTTTGCGCGCGATCGTGCAGGGCCTTGCGCTCCAGGCAGGCCTTCATGCGTGCTTTCAGGATCGTGGGATTGATCGGTTTGAGCAGGTAGTCCTGCGCGCCGGCCTCAATGCAGCGGACAACGCCACGCTGATCGTGCAGCCCGGTGATCACAATCACCGGCACACTGCGCAAATCGGGGCGGCCGTACATGAACTTCAGAACCTCGAAGCCGTTCATGTCCGGCATCATCAGGTCCAGCAAGACCAGGTCCGGCTGTGCGGACTCCATCAGTTCCAGTGCGCCTCGGCCCGAATCGGCACTCAGAACCTCATGGCCCTGGCTGACCAGCTGATGCGACAGCAGCTGGCGGTTGCTTTCATTATCATCAACGACCAGGATGGTCCCGAAGATGTTTTCGGATTCATCCTCGGCAGCACTCAGGCTGGCGAAGAGATCTTCGACTTCATCGCGACCGACAGGGTCGGGTGACCCGCTCAGGCTGGACTGGTCCAGCGTTTCCAGCAGCGTTTCGGATTCACGCTGAAGCCCGGTCAGGCTGATCTCCAGCGCGCCTTCAAGCGCCGATTCATCGCTCAGTGTTTCTGCCACCAGGGCGGCATAACCGCTGACCGCACCGATGGCATTGCGCATGTCGTGACGCACGATCTGAAGATCATCCATGCTGCTTTTGCCTTCGGCATCCTGCGCCAGTATCGCGCCGAGCATTTCCTTCAGCTGGGTCGCTGCTTGTTCGATGCGCAAGTTGTCGGCGGCAAGTTCTTCGGCCAGCATCCGATCGGACAAGACGCTGATCTGCTCGGAAAGCATTTCGGCATACCCCAGCAGCGCCAGCACCGGTGCTTCCATGTGGGCGCGAATGCTCTCCTGGCGAGCTTTTTCAAGACGGTCAGATGGGGTCATTTCGATGTCGTCGGCTGAGGTGAGCAAAGTACCATGAACCCATCCGGGCCGGACGCCGGCTGCTTGGCACACTCCCCGGCAGGGAGCTGGAGGAGTTGGCGACAACCGGAGCCTGAAGGAAGATTTTTGCTGTCGCTTACTGTATCTTAGCGTCTGGTTTGGAGTAGCACGGTTTGTGCCGTGCTGGAGTTGACCTTCAAGGAAGGGCACGATCATCGTTAACCTGGCCCAGCATAAAATCCGGATTCCGCCCTCCCAGCTCAAGCTGGGACACATGGTCGCTCGAGCCGATATGGCCTGGACCAGAACACCGTATGCAGATGAAACCGGGCTGCTGCTGGAAACGCTGGAACAGAAGCATTGGTTTACCAGCCACTGTGACTGGGTGATTATCGATTTGCGCCGAAGCCGCAATCCCTACAGGCCGCCGGCTCGTCATGCCGACCCCGTCTACGAACCCATACCGACCATTCACGCCCAGCTAGATGTGCTCGAGAGCAGTCAGCTGGCAGCTGCCGAGCTGCGCCAGTCCTGGCTTCTGCACAGGGCACTGGTCGAGCGCACGGCCCATGTGCTGCAAACCTTCCATGATTCGGCTCGGCTGGACATGGAGGCAGTCAACGAGGTGGTGGGCGAGCTGGCAGATGCCCTTGACGACTGCCTGGGCGGGCTGGTCTGGCTGACGCGCATCAAGGAAACCGATCACTACACCGCCCAGCACGTGGTCAATACAGCCATTCTCAGCGCTGGTCTGACCCACGCCATGGGCTGGGGCCGGGAGCGGGTCGAAACGGCAGGGCAGGTGGGGATGCTGCACGATATTGGCAAGGCCCGTATCGATCACGTCCTGCTCAACAAATCGGGGCCGTTGTCCGAGGAGGAGGTTACCGCGCTGCGGCGCCACGTGATCGTGGGTTATGACCTGCTCAAGACCCACCGCGATGTTCCGACAGAGGTGCTCAGTGCCGTGCGCAGCAGCCATGAGCGGATTGATGGCAGCGGTTATCCGCGCGGCCTGAAGGGTAACTCGATTCCGGCCATGAGCCGCCTGATTGCCATTGTCGACGCCTATGATGCGATGGCCTCCTACCGGCCGCACGGAAACGCCATGTCGCATCAGCAGGCCCTGGGCGAGTTGTGGCGCGCCCGTGACAGCCAGTTTGAGCCGCAGCTTGTTGAAGCCTTTATCCAGTTTCTCGGCTGGGTGCCGCCCGGCACGCTGGTGCGCCTGAGCGATGGCCAGGTAGGCGTGGTGATGAAAATGCATCGCGCCGGCGTGCTGCGTCCGGTTGTGCGAACCATTCATCGTCAGGAAAACCAGCTGATGCTGGGGCCGGAACAGGAATTGGCGGGCCGGCTCGAGGCCGACACCGAATCGGACACCGACGCCCCTCAGGCCATCCGCGACATCCTTCCGGATGGGTCGGAGAAGATCAGCATGCGAGCACTGACTGCGGCCTTGATGCGTTTGTACGAGTCTGGCGAGGGCGATTCGGCGGCGGCATCCATGGCTGCCGGAGAGTCCCGGGACCAAGGCGTGCCTGGCTGGTCTTTATGGAAGTTCTCCGGTTTGCGCGCGCTGTTTGGTCGCCGCGATCAGGATTCCGTAACAGGACAAGGAGTCGGTGCGGCTGGAAAAGCGGCGCTGCGGCGCCGGGTGCTGGTTGTAGATGATTCGGAAGTCTTGCACAAAGTGCTCTCCCGTGCCTTGACCGGGGCCGGACACGAAGTCGAAATCGCCGCCAGTGGCGAGGAATGCCTGGAGCGCGCCCGCGCCGAGCCGCCAGAAGTGATATTTCTTGATATTGTGTTGCCGGGCATGAATGGTTTCGAGACCCTGCAACAACTCCGGAAAGACCCGGCCATGGCGGATGTGCCGGTGGTCATGATCAGTGATAATCCGCAGGCGACCGAGCAGTTTTTTCTCGGCCAGATCGGTGCCGAGGATTTCCTTCCCAAACCGTTTCACCCTGAGGATGTCAGCGCCTGTCTCCAGCGCCTGGCCGCGGCTGGCCGCTTGAGTCGATCCGCTGCAGCGACCTGACTGCGGTACTCCGTGTCCATGGACCTGCTGATTGCGCTGGGTATTTTGGCCGTGATGCTGGCCTTGTTCGTCAGCAACCGCTGGCGCCTGGAC
Source organism: Wenzhouxiangella sp. (assembly GCA_007116585.1). The sequence goes on from SKIE01000019.1 coordinate 14,597, forward strand.
CTCGTGGCGGTTATGGGGCTGCTGGCGCTGGTCTTGAGCGGGGTGATCACCACCTCGGAGGCCGTGGCCGGGTTTGCCGACCCGGTCGTGTTGATGATTGCCGGCTTGTTCGTGGTCGGCGCCGGGTTGTTCAAGACCGGCGTCGCCGATGCCATCGGCCATCGGGTCGAAGCCCTGGCCGGAACCAGCACCGTGCGCCTGACCGCAGTGATCATGCTGGTCACGGCCGTGTTGTCGGGGCTGCTCAGCTCGACCGGGACGGTGGCCGTGATGCTGCCGGTGGTGCTGGCTATCGCCCGGCGACGCCGGATCAACTCCTCGCGCCTGCTCATGCCGGTGGCCTATGCTGCCTTGCTCGGCGGGATGATGACCTTGATCGGCACGCCGCCCAACCTGATTGTCAGCGGCCAGCTCGAGCAGTCCGGCCTGGACGGTTTCGGGTTTTTTTCCTTTACCGCGCCGGGGCTGGTGATGCTGCTGGTCGGCATGGCCTACATGCTGTTGCTCGGCCCGCTTCTGGTCCCGGATCGCCGGGAGGCCGCGGGCGCGGGCGACAATAGAGGACCGGAGTGGACCGAGCTGTTTCGCCAGTATGGTCTTGAAGAGCAGCTGCAGCACCTGCACGTACCGCTCGGGTCGCTGCTGGCTTCGGCCGACGTCAGCAGCAGCGAGTTGCGCTCGCGCTTCGGCGTGACCGTGCTGGCGGTGGCCTCGACCACGCCGCGCGGTCGTTTCGTGCGCAAGGCCGAGCCCGGCACCATGATCCGCAACGAGGACGATCTCTACGTGGTCGGTGCGGCTGAGGCCATCGCCGGCATTGTTGACCGCTTTGGCCTGCGCGTGGTGGCCGAACGTGCCGAACTGCCGGCCTCGCTGCTGCTGGTCGATGCCGTGGTCCCGCCGCGTTCGCCCTTCATCGGGCGCACCCTGCGTCAGTTGCGCCTGCACAGCGGGGCCGGCGTGACCGTGCTGGCCCAGCGCGCGGCGGGTTCGGAAGCCGTGTCACTGGACCTGGATCGATCGCTGCACACAGGTGATGCACTGCTGCTCACCGGCAGCCCCAAGGCGCTGCAGCGCACGGCCCGCTCGCGCCACGATTTGATCCTGCTTGAAGATCTGCAGGAAGACGGCAGTGGGCGCGCCCATCTGGCGCCGGTGGCCATCACGATCATGCTCGCAATGATGCTGACCATGACCTTGGGTCTGGTCGACAACGTTATCGCCGTGCTGCTGGCCGCCGTGGCCCTGATTTTGACTCGCTGCGTCAATGTCGAGGAAGCCTATCGCAGCATCAACTTCGAGGCCGTGGTGCTGATTGCCGCGATCCTGCCGATGGCCACCGCGCTGGACAAGACCGGTGGGCTGGCCATGGCGGCCGATGCGCTGATGGCGACCACCGGGCCGTTCGGGCCGCTGGCGGTCATGGCGGTGCTGTTCGTGTTCACCGCGGGTTTGAGCCAGGTGGTTTCCAATACCGCGACCACCGTGCTGGTTGCCCCCATCGCCCTGCAGGCGGCCCTGGCCCTGGAGGTCAGCCCGTATGCCATGCTCATGGCCGTGGCCATTGCCGCCTCCAGCGCGTTTGCCACGCCCGTGGCCTCGCCGGTCAATACCCTGGTGTTGAGCGCCGGCGGCTACCGCTTTCTGGATTTCGTGCGCGTCGGCGTGCCGCTGCAGGTCCTGATGCTGATCGCCACCCTGATCGCCGTGCCGCTGCTGTTTCCGCTGTAAATCCCGATTTGCCGGCATGGTGCGCGAGTGTTTTTGCGGCAGATCAATTCATCATTTCAATAATTCTTGTAATATTGAAATATGGACGCTCAAATCGCGCTGAAAGTCTTCGATGCACTGGCTTGCCAGGCCCGATTCGACATCTATCGCCTACTCATCCGTCGTCGGCCTCAGGGGCTGATCGCCGGCGAGCTGGCGCGCGTCATGGATATGGCGCCGAGCAACCTGTCCTTTCACCTGAAGCATCTGGTTCATGCTGGCCTGCTCGATGTCCAGCAGGAAGGCCGTTGCCAGCGCTATACCGCCAATCTGTCGCGCATGCAGGCGCTGCTCGGTTTTCTCTCTGACGAGTGCTGCAGCGACAGCCTGGAAGCCTGCGAGCCGGCCACAGTCGAAGCGCTTGCGATCCTGAGCACCTGATGCACTCTCAACCATGAAAGAGGATTCCCATGAACAAGATCGAAATCTTTGACCCCGCCATGTGCTGCAGCAGCGGCGTGTGTGGCACTGATCCCGAACAGGCCTTGATCGACATGGCCGCCGACGTGGCCTGGGCGCGCGAGCAGGGCGCTGAGATCACCCGCCACAACCTGGCCAACGATCCCGGGGCCTTCGTTGCCAACGAAACCGTCAAAAAGTTCATCGGCATTCGCGGCCAGAAAGGCCTGCCCCTGCTGCTGATCGATGGCGGAATCGTGCTCTCCGGTCGCTACCCAAATCGGGCTGAACTGACCGAACTGTGCGGTCTCGAGCCGGCCGAAGACGGTCCGATGTGCTCTTTGACCGCTCCGTGCTGCGGCTGAGCAGATCAACGACCACCAACAACAGCAATCACTCGACACGCAAGGATTTGACCATGCAGTTTCTCGACCATCCACCGCGCTTTTTCTTTTTTACCGGCAAGGGTGGGGTGGGCAAGACCTCGATTGCCTGTGCCTCAGCCATTGGCCTGAGTCGCCAGGACAAGCGCGTCCTGCTGGTCAGCACCGACCCGGCCTCCAACGTCGGCCAGGTGTTCGGTCAGGAAATCGGTAACCGGGTCGTGCAGCTGGAAGCGGTCCCGGGCTTGTCTGCCCTGGAAATTGACCCGCAGGCGGCGGCTCAAGCCTATCGTGATCGCATCATCGGCCCGGTTCGCGGCGTCTTGCCCGATGAGATCGTGCGCGGCATGGAAGAGCAGCTGTCCGGCGCCTGCACCACGGAGATCGCCGCTTTTGACGAGTTCACCGAGCTGCTCACCGACACTGATCTGACGCGCGATTTTGACCATATCGTCTTCGATACCGCGCCGACCGGCCATACCATCCGTCTGCTGCAGCTGCCGGGTGCCTGGAGCGGCTTTCTCGAAGCCGGCAAGGGGGATGCCTCCTGCCTGGGCCCGCTGGCCGGGCTGGAAAAGCAGAAACAGCAGTACGCGGCGGCCGTGGCGGCCCTGTCTGATGCCGACCGCACCCGACTGGTGTTGGTGGCCCGCGCGCAGGCCTCGACGCTGCGCGAGGTGGCCCGCACTTTTGGTGAGCTGGCCGATATTGGCATTCAACGCCAATACCTGTTGATCAACGGCCTGCTGCCGAGGGCCGAGGCCGAATCCGACCCGATTGCCGCAGCCATCCACGCCCGCGAGCAGCTGGCCCTGGCCGGTCTGCCCGAAGTGCTCAAAAATCTGCCCCAGGACCGGATCGCGCTGAAACCGCACAACCTGGTCGGATTAGATGCACTGGCCGCCATGCTCGATGAGACGGATGCTGCAAGCGCTCAAGGCGTTCCTGAAGCGATACCCGAGCTTGATGCGCCCGTGCTCTCAGACCTGGTCGACGAACTCGCTGAAAAAGGCCATGGCTTGATCATGCTGATGGGCAAGGGCGGGGTCGGCAAGACCACCCTGGCGGCTGCCCTGGCCGTGGATCTGGCCGAGCGGGGCCATCCGGTGCACCTGACCACTTCAGATCCGGCCGCCCATCTGACCGAAACCCTGGCCGCTGAGCTGGATCATCTGGAAGTCAGCCGCATCGACCCGCGGTCCGAGACCGAGCGCTATCGCGAGCAGGTCCTCAAGACCAAGGGTGCGAAGCTGGACGAGCAGGGCCGGGCCATGCTGGAGGAAGACCTGCGCTCGCCGTGTACGGAAGAAATTGCGGTGTTTCAGGCCTTCTCGCGCATCATCCGCGAGGCCGGCAAGAAGTTTGTGGTCATGGATACCGCCCCGACCGGCCATACCCTGTTATTGCTGGACGCCACTGGTGCCTATCATCGAGAGATTGCGCGACAGCTCGGTGACAAGGGCGGTCATTTCACCACGCCGATGATGCAGCTGCAGGATCCTGATCGGACCCAGGTATTACTGGTGACCCTGGCCGAGACTACTCCGGTCCTGGAAGCGGAGCGACTGCAGCAAGACCTGCGCCGTGCCGGTATCGAACCCTGGGCCTGGGTGATCAACAACAGTCTGGCGGCCACCGATACTCGCTCGCCACTGCTACAGCGTCGTGCAGTGACGGAGCTGGCCGAAATCACTGCGGTGCGCGAGCGTCACGCGCGCCGATACGCGGTGGTCCCTTTGCAGCGCCATGAGCCAGTGGGGGTTGAGGCGCTGCGCTTGCTGGTCAGAGGGGAGGCGAGCCTCAGTGACTCGCCGGCGTGAGCTCTCAGTCTTTTCGTTCTGATGCGGGCACCAGCAGCACCGGCCGATGGGCCCGGTGACAGACTGCTTCGGCGGTGCTGCCCAGCAGCAATTCGCCGATCGCGCTGCGTCCACGCTTGCCGAGTACGGTCAGATCGGCCGGCAGGCTTCGGGCCCGCTCCGAGACTAGCCGGCGGGGGTCACCGGCCTCGATCAGCGTCTCGAGCCCGGTCACTTGCCCTGCCAGGGTTTTTAACTGTTGTTCGGCATCGACGCGTTCGCCATCTGAATGCTCAGCATCGCGCACGACCCGCAGCGCCACCTTGCGCTGAAAATGCTCGACCAGTTCGACAAACAGCCGTTCGGCGTTTGCAGCCTGGTCGGATCCGTCCGTGGCCAGCAGCAGGGTGCGATGGTCCGAGATGGGGTTTTCAACGATCGGTTCCAGCCACAATGGCGTGCGGGTCAGACGGGCGGTGTCAAGTGCGGTCGAGCCCAGCAGCAGATCGTGCATGCGACCGTGGCCGTGACTGCCGACCAGCAGCAGGTCGGCGTTGATCCGGCGGGCGATATCGGTCAGCTCACGTCCCGGCGAGCCGGTGTGAAGCTCAAAAGCCGTCTGCAAACCGAACTCGGCAACCGACCGGCTTTCTTCCTCCAGGCGCTCCTGGTAGTGGGCCTGGTGGGTGACGGCCGGGGCCGCCGGGTAACGGCTTTCCTGCACGTGTACCAGGGTCGCCCGGCGCGCCCCAAGCGAGTGCAGTCCGGCGAGCCGGTCGCGCAGCAGCGGCCAGGCCGAAGAAAAATCGATGGCGACGAGCACGTGTTCGAACATGATCAGGCTCCTTTGGAAGCGGCTTGATTGGCCGCGGTTTCAAGGCCGGCACCGTCTACGAACAGGCGTTTCCAGCCGAGCAGGGATTCCAGCCGCACGTGCAGCGTGGCGCTCGGGGGCATCTGCCGGGAAACGTAGACGACCACGTCGGCGATTGCGAGGCGGTGGTAGTGCTCCGGCGCGCGCGGCTGGCCGCGTTCAACCACCGGCACCAGGGCCTGGCCGCCGCAGCAGCCCTGGCGCGGAGAGGGACGAATCATCAGTGCGCCGTCGTGCTTGCCCAGCCAGGCGCGGGCGTCCGGGTCGACCTGGACTGCCGGCGTGTCGTTCATGGGCTGGCGCCGGCGGTCGCGGCCGGAAAATGACCGCGCGTGCGATTGGCGATGCGGACCAGGGCCAGCATCAGCGGCACCTCGACCAGCACCCCGACCACGGTCGCCAGGGCCGCACCCGACTGCAGGCCGAAAATGGCGATGGCGGCGGCCACGGCCAGCTCGAAGAAGTTGCTGGCCCCGATCATGGCGCCCGGAGCGGCCACGTTGTGCGGGATCTTCCAGGCCTTGGCCCAGCCGTAGGCGATAAAGAAGATCAGCACGGTCTGGATGGTCAGCGGAACGGCGATCAGCAGGATGTGCAGCGGGTTGTTCAGGATCACCTCGCCCTGGAAGGCGAACAGCAGCACCAGGGTGATGATCAGCCCAATCGGCGTGACCGGCCCGATGCGTTTCATGAACACGTTGTCGAACCATTCGATGCCGTGCTTGCGGATGATCCAGACGCGCGTGGCATAGCCGGCCGCCAGCGGGATGACGATGTAGAGCAGCACCGACAGCGCCACCGTATCCCACGGCACTTCAATGTCGGAGATGCCGAGCAGGAAGACCACGATGGGAGCGAAGGCGAACAGCATGATCAGGTCGTTGAGCGCGACCTGGACCAGGGTGTAGGCGGCATCACCCCGGGTCAGGTAGCTCCATACGAACACCATGGCTGTACACGGGGCTGCACCGAGCAAAATGGCGCCGGCCAGGTATTCCCGGGCCAGGTCTTCCGGGATCAAAGGCCGGAATACGATCATCAGGAAGAAGTAGCTGATCAGGAACATTGAAAACGGCTTGATCAGCCAGTTGACCGTCGTGGTGACCACCAGCCCCTTGGGCTGCCGGCGCACGCCGACAATGGCGCCGAAGTCGATCTGCACCATCATCGGGAAGATCATGGCCCAGATCAGGATCGCGACCGGGATGGACACATTGGCGTACTCGAACCGGGCCAGGGTTTCCGGCACGGCCGGCAAAAACTGCCCCAGCAGAATCCCCAGTACGATGGCCAGCGCCACCCAGACGGTCAGGTAGCGTTCGAACAGGCCCATGCCGGAGCGGATGTCCGGATCGGCTTCCGGTTCCGGGGTGCGTTCGGTAAATTCAGTCATTGCGTTCTCTGGATTGGATTGGCTGTTCGA
>SKIE01000291.1 GCA_007116585.1 Wenzhouxiangella sp.
CAGGGCGCCGTTGATATGGCCTTTGGCGAGATCGGTGGTGTTGGAGACATCGATGACCAACGGGTCTTCACGGTTGATCAGGCGGACAGCCTCAAGCGTGCCGACCTCCTTCCACTTGCGGCCCAGGCGCGCGACTTCCCACGCCAGCCAGGCCACCAGGACGGCGACAAACAGGCCGCTCAGGAGCAGATTGTTGCCGATGAATTCGATCAGTTGGTCCATGCTCAGCCAGGAACGGGTTCAAAGCCGCCCATTATCGACCATCTTTAACGGCCGTGCCAGCATTTGCCTGCACAGGTGTGGAATAATTCGGACAATCCAATCTCAAGTCACAAGGAACGGCATGAATCGACCCTCGCCGCTGTTACTGCTGATTCTTGATGGCTGGGGCCATCGCGAGCCGGCGCCGGACAACGCCATCACTACCGCCAGCACGCCCCACTGGGATCGCCTCTGGCAAGAGTGTCCACACGGATTTCTGGTCACTTCAGGAGAGGCCGTGGGTCTCCCGCCCGGCCAGATGGGCAACTCGGAAGTCGGTCATATGAATATCGGCGCCGGCCGTATCGTCTACCAGGAACTGACCCGGATCAACAAGGCGATCGAAGACGGTGAACTGGCCGGGAACCCGGCGCTGTCGGCAGCCCTGGCCAAGGCTGGCGAAAGCGGCGGCACGGTTCATCTCATGGGCCTGGTCTCACCCGGCGGAGTGCACAGTCACGAAGAGCACCTGCTGGCCCTGCTATCGCTGTGCCGTGAACAGGGCGTGGCCGAGCTGGCCATTCATGCGTTTCTGGACGGACGCGACATGCCGCCGCGCAGCGCGGAGGCCTCGCTGCGTCGACTCGAAGCCGCCGTTGACGACATTCCGGGCGCCCGCCTGGCCGACATCTGCGGCCGCTACTTCGCCATGGACCGGGATCAGCGCTGGGATCGCACGGAGCGCGCCTGGCAGCTGATGGTCGAGGCCAGCGCGCCGTTTGAATCCGACAGCGCGGTCGACGCGCTGAAGGCGGCCTACCAGCGGGGCGAGGACGATGAGTTTGTCCAGCCCTGCCTGGTCAACGGCGGTGCCGCCATCAAGGACGGCGATGTGGTGATTTTCTTCAACTTCCGGGCCGATCGGGCACGCCAGCTGACCCGGGCGTTCTGCCAGCAGGACTTTGCCGAATTTTCGATTCGCCAGCCGGAGCTAGCCGCCCTGGTCACGATGACCGCCTACCAGGACGACTTTTCCTGCGACGTGGCGTTTCCGCCCGAAACCCTGCCCGACCTGCTGGGGGCGGTGGTCGCCGGTGCCGGCATGGCCCAGCTGCGCATCGCCGAGACGGAAAAATATGCCCATGTCACCTACTTCTTCAATGGTGGCGAAGAGCATGTGTTTGAAGGCGAAGAACGGGTATTAATCCCTTCGCCCAAAGTGGCGACCTATGACCTGCAGCCGGAAATGAGCGCTCCCGAGCTGGCCCGTCGGCTGGTCGGCGAAATCGAAAGCGGCCGCCACGAGCTCATTGTCTGCAACGTCGCCAACCCGGACATGGTGGGCCATACCGGACGCTTCGAGGCAGCGATCCGCGCGGTCGAGACCGTGGACGAAGTCCTGGGCGACGCCCGGGCGGCCATCGAGGCGGCCGGCGGCGAGATGCTGGTCACCGCTGACCACGGCAACGTGGAGCAGATGCTCGACCCGGAGACAGAGCAGGCCCATACCGCGCACACGCTTAACGTAGTGCCGCTGCTCTACTGTGGCCCGCGCCCGCCGGCCAGCATTCACGATGGCAGCCTGCGCGACATCGCGCCGACCATCCTGGCGCTGCTTGCGCTGGACCAGCCCGAGGCGATGACTGGCCAACCGCTGTTTGATGTGGCGTCCTGACCGGCGATCCACTCTGCTCGGCCTGGCGATGCTGCTGTTCACGTCTCTGGCCCTGGCCGGCCCGGACCCGGCCGAGCTCGAACGCGAGCTCGATGCCCTGCGTGCACAAATCGATGAAATTCAAGGCCGCCTGGATGCCGACCTGGCCCGGCGCGATGAGGGGCTGAGCGCGCTGGCCGAATCGGAGCGGGCGCTGGCCACCGCCGAGCAGGCACGACGCAGAACGGACGAGGCCCTCGCCCGGACGCAGGGCAATCTGGCTGATCTGGGGGGGCGGATCCAACAGACTGAAGCCGAGCGCGCCGAACTCGGCGCGCGTCTGGCCCGGCAGCTTCATCTGGCCTACCGCCAGGGCAACCCGTCGCGTCTGCAGTTGCTGCTCAATCAGGACGATCCGCGCCGGATCAGCAGACAGCTGGCCTATCACGCTCACATCGCCCGTGCTCGTCTGGATTTGATCGAAGCGCTGCGGGTCGTGGTCGACTCGCTGGCCGAGGACCGACAGCAGCTCTCGCGGGAGCGCGATGCGCTAGAGACGCTCGTGCAGCGCCAGCGCGTTGCCGCTGAAACCATTGAACGCGAGCGCTCGGCCCGCGATGAGGCGCTGGTCCGGCTGGAAGCGCGCATTGTCGAAAGCAGCGACCGCATTGAATCGCTGCGCCGGGACGCAGAAGAGCTGGAGGCCCTGATCGAGGAACTGGCTCGCGCCCTGCGTGACATTCCGATGGACCTCGAAGTGCCGTCGATTCTGGACCTCAAGGGCGACTTGCCGCTGCCCCTGCCCGGCCGTTTGATCCGCCGCTACGGCGACCCGCGCGGTGGCGAAGTCAACTGGACCGGTTGGCTGCTGCAGACCTCGCCGGGCACGGCAGTGCGGGCCATCGCGCACGGCCGAGTGGCGTACTCGGACTGGCTGCGCGGTTACGGGATGCTGACCATCGTCGATCACGGCGATGGCGTCATGAGCCTTTACGGTCACAACGAGAGCCTGGTGCACGAGGTCGGCGCCTGGGTTCAGCCCGGTGAAGTCATTGCCACGGCCGGACGATCGGGCGGTGCGGACGAGGATGCGCTGTATTTCGAGCTGCGCCGGGACGGACAGCCGGTTGATCCGGCAGTCTGGCTGGCCGCGCCATGAGGCGACTCGCTCGACATGCAATGTCTTGCCTGCCGATGCTGTTCGCGGGCCTGGTCTTCTGCCCTGGCTGGAGTGAACAGAGAGAGGCCGTCGACAACAGGCCGAAGATCGGATTGATCATTGACGATCTCGGCTTCCAGCGGGCGCTGGATCGTCAGGTGCTGGCGCTGGACTCTCGGGTCGCGGTGGCTGTCATCCCCAGTGCGCCTGGTGCTCAACGCATCTCGCTTGAAGCCGCGCAAGGTCAGCGCGATGTTCTGATCCACCTGCCCCTGAGCCATGCCGGGCCGTCAGATTGCGATGCCCCGCTCTGCCCGCAGCGGGATTGGTCCGCCGAGCAAATGCGCCAGCATCTGGTCTGGGCCAGCGAGCAGGTCAAGGGCGCGATCGGGCTGAACAACCACCAGGGCAGCGCCTTTACCGCCGACCGCCAGGCCAGTCGTCAGCTCGTTGACGGGATGGTCCTGTTCAACCGGGTGCAGGAACGACCCCTTTTTGTGCTTGACAGCCGCACGACACCGCACACCCGGCTTGCGCAGTCCGCGCGCGAAGCCGGTCTGGCGGTGGCGGAGCGACAGGTATTCCTTGATCACGACCGCGATCCAAAGGCCATTGCCAATGCCTGGCAGCAACTGCTAGTGATGGCGGAAACCAGTGGCCAGGCCATCGCAATCGGGCACCCCTACCCCGAAACGCTGGCGTTTCTCACCGAAGCACTGGCTAAACTGGAATCAAGCGGCGTTCAGCTGGTTCGGCTCAGTGAACTGATCGAACAACCCGAGCCGACCCGGCGCGTTGCCTTGCCGGAGACCGGGGTGAGCTACCGCTAGTGGTCCACGTACGTGACCCACTAGCTGACCGAGCCGGCCGGACCGTAGCCAAACACCGGGGCGAGCGTGCTCTCGATCTGTTCATCCACCCAAGCCTGATCTTCGGCATCAAGATCCTCGGTGTAGCCGCCGACGCGTGCACGCCGGACCTTGCGCATCTCCGGGTCATTGGCATCGCGCAGCTTGAGCGAATTGTTCTGGAAATAATTCTGCTCTTCGAGCTTGCGCATGTTGTCAAAGTCGCCAAAGGCCACGGTATTGGCGATCTCGTCGTTTGAAAACGGTGCGCCGATGAACGCTGCGATCCGCTCCAAGGTTTCCGTCGGCGAATTGCGCAAGTCCTCGTAGCGCACGATCAGGGCGTCGTCGCGATCTTTCAGCTGCTCGGCCCAGAAGTTGTGGTAGCGGATCAGCCACGGCAGGCCGAAATCCGGATGACGTATGAACGCCGCGCGGCTGATCCCTGCGCGGTCAATGGGCTGGTCTGCCTCCCATTCGAGCAGCTCGCGCTTGAACGCCTTGGTCCGCTTGGTGTACTGGATATACCACGACACCACGATATCGCCCGGATGACGCGCCACGAACAACGTTTTCCTGCCTTTGAGCACGGGCGACCGGGCGGCAAACAACTCACCGATGGCGCGTTCCCAGCTGGCGGTTCCGTTAGTGATGAGCCAGCGCGGCAGCTCGGGATTCTGGCGTGACAACTCGTCGGACTTGAACACCCGGCGCTGCGAGATGCCGTAGTGCTGGGCATACAAGTGCGTCAGCATGGTTCGTAACCAGGTGCCGCCCGTCTTGGGATGGCGGATCATCAGGATCGAGGCGCGCTCGAGCAGCCGCAGCTGCAGGCGCTGAAGCCAGCGATAGCGCAACCGCACCCGCCACGACCGCGGCAGTGGCGCGGTCACGATCAGGATGGCCCAGTGCTGGGCCCGATCCAGGCTGATGACCATGATGAGTTCGGTCGGCCGATTCGTTTACGGGTAAGTGTAGCTGGCCTGCAGGCCCAGCGGCAGCCCCAGCGCCCAGTACAGCAGCAGAAAGGCCGTCCAGATGATTGACAAGGCCACCGCGTAGGGCAGCATCATCGAGATCAGGGTGCCGATGCCCGCCTCACGGAAGTACTTCTTGCAGAACACCACGACCAGCGGGAAATACGGCAGCAGCGGGGTCAGGATATTGGAGGTCGAATCACCAACACGGTAGGCTGCCTGGGTGAGCTCCGGCGAGATCCCCAGCTGCATGAGCATGGGTACGAAGATCGGCGCGATGATCAGCCACTTGGCTGACGCTGAGCCGACAAACAGATTGACGAACATGGTCAACGCGACGATCCCGACAATGGTCAGCTGAGCCGGCAGGTTCAGCGCCTGCAGGAATTCCGCACCATTGACTGCCAGCAGGATGCCCAGGTTGGAGGCCGAAAACGCGGCAATGAACTGGGCGGCAAAAAAAGCCATGACGATGTAGTAGCCCATGGACTCCATCGCCTTGGTCATGCCCTTGATGATGTCCTTGTGGGTATCGATGGTGCCGGCGACGTAGCCGTAGATGATGCCCGGAATCAGGAACAGGATGAAGATCAAGGGCACGATGGATCGCATCAACGGTGCGCCGAACGAGGTGATGCTTTCGTGGAAAGCGAGATCGGGATTGGGGTCTCGCAGCGGCGAGTCCGGCACCAGCACGGCGATGGTCAGCAACGCCAGCGAGATGACAATACCGGCCGTCGCCCAGAACAGGCCGCGCGACTCGGCCGGGGTCAGCCCTTCCATGGTCGGCATCTCCGACATGTCGCCGTCGACCGGCGTGTCCTTGATCAGCCGCGGCTCGACCACCTTGTCGGTCAGCCACCAGCCGACGCCAATCACCACGATGCTGGAGGCAGCCATGAAGAACCAGTTGGCCAGGGGGTTGACGTAGAGGTTCGGGTCCAGCACCTGCCCGGCCGCCTCGGTAATACCGGCCAGCATGGGATCAATCGCCGAGGGGATGAAGTTGGCCGAAAATCCGCCCGATACGCCGGCAAAAGCCGCCGCAATGCCTGCCAGCGGATGTCGCCCGGCAGCGTAGAACATCACCGCCCCGAGGGGTATGACGACCACGTAGCCGGCATCGGCCGCCGTATGCGAAATAATCGCGACCAGAATGACCATGGGCGTCAACAGGCGCACCGAGGTCCAGCCCAACAGCCGTCGCAGGCCCGCGTTGATAAAACCGGTGTGTTCGGCAACACCAACCCCCAGCAGCGCGACCAGCACGATACCCAGCGGCGCAAAATTGACAAACACCTGAACCATGTTGACCAGGAAATTCGCCATTTCGCCGCCGGACAGCTGGTTGACGACCTGGATGGCCTCGCCGGTGCTGGGATGCACCGCGTCGAACTGAATCGGCGACAGAATGGCCGACAGCACCCAGACCAGCAGCATCAGCAGGAAAAACAGCACCG
>SKIE01000216.1 GCA_007116585.1 Wenzhouxiangella sp.
CCGGACGGGGTGCTGTTGTCGAATGGCCCCGGCGACCCTGAGCCCTGCGACTACGCCGTTCGCGCCATTGCCGGATTGCTTGAGCGCAGGGTGCCGACCTTTGGCATATGCCTCGGCCATCAGCTGCTGGCGCTGGCAGCCGGTGCGCGCACGGTCAAGATGAAGTTCGGCCATCACGGCGCCAACCACCCGGTCAAGGACCTGGACAGCGGACAGGTGCTGATCACCAGCCAGAACCACGGATTTGCTGTCGATGAGGGCTCTCTGCCCGAGCATGTGATCCCGACCCACCGTTCGCTGTTTGACGGCACGCTGCAAGGCATTCGCATTCAGGGCAAGCCCGCGATGGGTTTCCAGGGCCACCCGGAAGCCAGCCCCGGCCCGCACGATCTGCGCGGCCTGTTTGGCCGCTTCGTTTCAATGATGGAGGAGGGCCGGGCCAATGCCTAAGCGGACCGACATCCAGTCCATTCTCATCATCGGCGCCGGGCCGATTGTCATCGGCCAGGCCTGCGAGTTCGACTATTCCGGCGTGCAGGCGGTCAAGGCGTTGCGCGAGGAGGGGTATCGGGTCATCCTGGTCAACTCCAACCCGGCCACGATCATGACCGACCCGGAGACGGCCGATGCGGTCTATATCGAGCCGATCCGCTGGGATATCGTGCGCGAGATCATCGCCAAGGAGCGGCCTGACGCGCTGCTGCCCACCATGGGCGGACAGACGGCGCTGAACTGCGCGCTGGACCTGGACCGGCACGGCGTGCTGGAAGAGTTTGGCGTGCAGATGATCGGCGCCTCCAAGCAGGCCATCGATATGGCCGAGGATCGGGATCTGTTCCGCAAGGCCATGGATGACATCGGCCTGGAGTCGCCTGCGGCCTGGATGGCGCACAGCGTTGAGGAAGCCTGCGAGATTCAGGAGCGGATCGGTTTTCCAATCATTATCCGTCCCTCATTCACTCTGGGCGGCTCCGGCGGCGGAATCGCCTACAACCGCGAGGAGTTCGTCGAGATCGTCCGGCATGGTCTTGACCTGTCACCGACCAACGAGGTGTTGCTGGACGAATCGCTGCTGGGCTGGAAAGAGTTCGAGCTGGAGGTGGTGCGCGATTCGGCCGACAACTGCATCATCATCTGCTCGATCGAAAACATCGACCCCATGGGCGTGCACACCGGTGATTCGATCACCGTGGCGCCGGCGCTGACGCTGACCGACAAGGAATACCAGGAACTGCGCAATGCCGCCATCGCCGTGCTGCGCAAGATCGGCGTGGATACCGGCGGCTCCAACGTCCAGTTCGCGGTCTGCCCCGACACCGGACGGGTGGTGGTCATCGAGATGAATCCGCGCGTTTCGCGCTCCTCGGCGCTGGCTTCCAAGGCGACCGGTTTTCCGATTGCCAAGGTCGCGGCCAAACTGGCCGTGGGCTACACGCTGGATGAGCTCAAAAACGAGATCACCGGCGGGGCGACACCGGCCTCATTCGAGCCGACCATCGACTATGTGGTCACCAAGATTCCGCGCTTTGCGTTCGAGAAATTCCCGGCCGCCAATGACCGTCTGACCACGCAGATGAAGTCGGTCGGCGAGGCCATGGCGATTGGGCGAACCTTCCAGGAATCGCTGCAGAAGGCGCTGCGCTCGCTCGAAACCGGTCTGGTCGGTCTTGACCCGATCGAGTTCGAGGATGACCGCAACGACGAACTGATGCTGATCCGCCGCGAGCTGCAGGAAGCCGGTGCCGATCGTCTGCGCTACGTGGCCGAGGCGTTTCGTCGGGGCCTGAGCCTGGATGAAGTACACATGCTCTCGCGCATCGACCACTGGTTTCTCGATCAGATCCTGGAACTGGTGCAGGTCGAGAGCCGGACCGCGTCGGCCGGCATTGCCGGGCTGGACGCCGAACATTTGCTTGAACTCAAGCGCTATGGCTTTGCCGATGCGCGCATCGCGCAGCTGGTCAAGGTCAGCGAATCCGACGTGCGCAAGCTGCGCGCGCGGGCCGGTATTCGGCCGGCGTTTCGCCGGGTCGATACCTGTGCCGCCGAGTTTGCCACCACCACGGCCTATCTGTACTCGACCTGGGGCGAGGCCTGTGAAGCGGCGCCGACGGACAAGCGCAAGATCATGGTGCTGGGCGGCGGGCCCAACCGTATTGGCCAGGGCATCGAGTTCGATTACTGCTGTGTCCACGCAGCGCTTGCCATGCGCGATCTGGGCTTCGAGACCATCATGGTCAACTGCAACCCGGAGACGGTGTCGACCGACTACGACACTTCTGACCGTCTGTATTTCGAGCCGCTGACGCTCGAAGACGTGCTCGCCATTGTCGAAACCGAGCAGCCGGAAGGCATCATCATCCAGTTTGGCGGCCAGACCCCGCTGAAGCTGGCGCGCGATCTTGAAGCGGCCGGTGCCCCGATCGTGGGCACTACCCCGGACTGCATTGACCTGGCCGAGGACCGCGAACGCTTTCAGCGACTGCTCAATGAGCTGAACCTGAAACAGCCGCCGAACCGCACGGCGCGCAACCCTGAAGAGGCCATCGTGCTGGCGCGCGAAATCGGCTACCCGCTGGTGGTGCGGCCGTCCTATGTGCTCGGCGGGCGGGCCATGGACATCGTCCAGGGTGAGGATGAACTGGCCCGCTACATGCGCGAGGCGGTCAAGGTCTCGAACGACTCGCCGGTGCTGCTGGACCGCTTCCTGGATCACGCCATCGAGGTGGACGTGGATGCCGTCTGCGATGGCCAGAACGTCATCATCGGTGGCGTCATGGAACACATCGAGGAGGCCGGGGTGCACTCGGGTGATTCCTCCTGCAGCCTGCCGCCGTTCTCGCTGTCCGAGGCGGTGATTGCCGAGATTGCCGAACAGACCCGGCAGATGGCCAAGGCGCTCAACGTGGTTGGCCTGATGAACGTGCAGTTTGCCCTTCAGGGTGATCAGTTGTTCGTGCTTGAAGTCAATCCGCGTGCCTCTCGCACCGTCCCGTTCGTGGCCAAGGCCACCGGCGTGCCGCTGGCGCGCGTAGCGGCCAAGTGCATGGTCAATGTTTCCCTTGAAAAGCAGGGTATTACGGAAGATCTCGAGAGTAATTTCTACTCGATCAAAGAGCCGAAATACCCGTTCATCAAGTTCCAGGGCGTGGACCCGATTCTGGGTCCGGAAATGCGCTCCACCGGCGAGGCCATGGGCGTGGGTTACTCCTACGGCGCGGCCGTGGCCCGTGCCCAGCAGGCGGTCGAGATTCATGCCGCGGCCTCGGGCCGGGCCTTCTTGAGCGTGCGCGATGCCGACAAGGACAGGCTCCTGCCGGTTGCGCAGGAGCTGTCCGAGCGCGGATTTTCACTGGTCGCCACCGAGGGCACCTGGAAGTTCCTGGTTGAAAACGACGTGGCTTGTGACTATGTCAATAAGGTCACGCAGGGTCGGCCGCACATTGTCGACCTGATCAAGAACCGGGAAATCGACTACATCGTCAACACCACGGAAGGGCGTCAGGCCATTGCCGACTCCTTCTCGATCCGGCGCACGGCCCTGCAGCACAAGGTCAATTATTCGACCACCATTGCCGGCGCGCGGGCAACCCTGCGCGCCCTGGATCACTGGAACGAGCGCGGCGTGCATTCCCTCGCCGAGCTTTACGCGAGCAAGGACAGAACATGAGCCAGATTCCGATCACGCGCGCGGGCGCCGAGCGCCTGCGCGCCGAGCTTGACCGTCTCAAAAAAACCGAGCGCCCGGCCGTCATCGAGGCTATCGCCGAGGCCCGGGCCCACGGCGATTTGAAGGAAAACGCCGAGTACCATGCCGCCCGCGAGCAGCAGGGTTTCATCGAGGGGCGCATCCAGGAACTGGAGGGCGCGCTGGGCAACGCGCGCGTCATTGATGTGCGCGAACTCAATGCCGGCACCAAAGTGGTGTTTGGCGCCACCGTGACCCTGCTGGAGGAAGTTGACGGGGCCGAGGAAGTGACCTGGCAGATCGTCGGCGACCTGGAAGCCGACGTCGGCGAACGGCGCCTGGCCATCAGCGCGCCGCTGGCCCGTGCGCTGATCGGCAAGGAAGAGGGTGATGTGGCCGAGTTTGATGCGCCCAATGGGCGTCGTGTCTATGAAATCGTCGAGGTTCGCTACGACGGCTGATCGATGGTCATCGTCGCCCTCGCCGAGCTTGACGAACTGCTTGCCGGCCGGCCGCCGCTGCCGCCGCGTCTCGGGGCCCTGCTGGCAAGAGCCGAGCAGCGGCCTCTGAACCCGGCCTGCTGGCTGTCTGAACTGGTCACCGGCCGCGCGGTTCCGACTGCCCCGCTGACGCGCCTGATTGACGCCCCGAACGACTGCGCCGGCACCTGGCTGCGGGCCGATCCCGTCATGCTTCGGCCGGATCTGAACGCGGTCTGGATTGCGCCGGGCGGGAGCCTGGCGCCCGAAGGCGAGGTGGCGCAGGCTCTGGTCGACTGCATCGCGGACGAGGGACAGGATTTCGATCTGCCGCATCCCGAGCGCGGCTATCTGCGCCTTGAGCATTTGCCCGAGAGCCGTTTCGTGCCGCCGGGCGAGGTGCGCGGGGAGAGCCTGGACTACGTGCTGCCCACCGGCCCGGATCAGCAGCGCTGGCGTCGGCTGCTCAACGAATGCCAGGTGCTGCTGCATCAATACCGCGAACGAGACGACGGGCCGTCTCCGGGGAGCTTGTGGTTCTGGGGTGCCGGACAACTGCCGTCGGCAGCAACCATCCGGCCCCGGATCCGGCGGCTTGTCGGCAGCGATCCGGTGTTAAACGGGCTGGCCGCCTGGCTGAAGCTGGATCAGACCGAGCCCGATGCAGGCCAACAAACTGCTGTCGATGATCTTCTGTTGGAATGGACGGTGGATCGCAGCCTGGATGACGCCGCCAACCTGGCCCGGCTGGAGGACTGGCTGGGTCCGCTCTGGCAGCGGCTCAGACTGGGCCGGCTGGATGCGATTGAACTGGCCGGCCCGCGCCGGGCCTGGCGCCTGACGCCGGGTGCAGCCTGGCGTGTCTGGCAGCGGCCCCTGAAAACGCCGGTCTTGCAGCGACCGGCATGATCCGCGCGGTCGATATTCGCCGTCGCAAGGTGGGCGCTGTTGCGCTGGACGGCATCCATCCGGTCCTGGCCCGGGTGCTGGCCGGGCGCGGACAGAAAAGGCCGCCGGACTATTCGCTGAAAGGGCTGCTGCCGCCGACGCTGCTGGGGCTCGACCGGGCGGCCGAGATTCTGGCCGAGGCAATTGTCAACCGTCAGCAGATTCTGGTTGTAGGCGATTTCGACGCTGATGGCGCGACCGGCACGGCGCTGGCCGTCCGTGCCCTGACGGCCCTGGGGGCGCGCGACGTGCGCTGGATGGTGCCGGATCGGTTCCGGCACGGCTATGGTTTGAGCGCCAGCCTGGTGGCCGAAATTGCCCAGCCCCTGCCGGACGTGCTGGTGACGGTCGATCAGGGCGTGAGTTCGCTGGAAGGTGTGGCGTCAGCGCGGGCACTGGGCATGCGGGTGGTCGTGACAGATCATCATCTGCCCGGGCCGGAACTGCCGGCGGCCGATGCGATCGTCAATCCGAATCTCCCGGGCGAGGGCTTTGGTTCAAAGGCGCTGGCGGGGGTCGGCGTGATGTTCTACACCGCGCTGGCGGTGCGCGCCCGCCTGCGCGAGCTGGGTGTCTTCGACCAGCGCCAGGCACCGCGTCTGGACGCGTTGCTGGACCTGGTTGCCCTGGGCACGGTGGCTGATCTGGTGCCGCTGGACGAGAACAACCGGCGGCTGGTGCACCAGGGCCTGGCCCGGATGCGCGCCGGGCGCTGCAGCCACGGCGTGCGCGCCCTGCTGGAGGTGGCCGGTCGTAATTTGCGCCACGTGCAGGCGGCCGACATGGGCTTTGCCGCCGGGCCGCGCCTGAACGCCGCCGGACGGCTGGATGACATGGGCATTGGCATCCGCTGTCTGCTGGCCGATTCGGAACGCGCCGCGCGTGACCTGGCGACCGAGCTGGATGCGCTTAACAGTCAGCGCAAGGCGATTCAGGCCGATATGCAGAAGCTGGCTGAAGAGCGGGCGGATCAGGCTGCCGTGGCGCTGGATGGCTCAGTCCAGGGTTTATGCGTGTTCGAACCGGACTGGCACCAGGGCGTGGTTGGCCTGGTGGCCGGACGTCTGATGGAGCGTCTCCAGCGCCCGGTCATTGCCTTCGCCCCGGCCGAGTCCGGCAGCGCCG
>SKIE01000271.1 GCA_007116585.1 Wenzhouxiangella sp.
CAATGTCCGGCCGCAGCCGATCCATGCCCGCGGTATTGGCCTGGGCGACCAGACAGTTGCCGAAACGATCCACCACCAGCCCGGGCAGACCATCGCTTTCGCCGAAAACCAGGCGATAGAAAGGCTGGGCAAAGACCTGCTCGCGACTGGTCAGTGCCGTTAGCAACCGGTCGGCCAGCCACTGCACTGACGGGGTCACGTCCGGCTGCCGGCTGATCAGGCGCGCGCAAATAAGGGAGTTGGGGTTGACCAGCGCGGTGCCGACAGGCCGTCCGCCGGCATTGACCACGTTGGCCACCTGGCCGGGGGCAAAGTCGGTCATGGGGCTTTTGCCGACGTCAACCTCGTTGCTGAACACCCACAGGTGTCCGGCCCGCAGGCGCCGGTCTTCGTCCTTTTTCAGGACCAATATATCGGGGGTCGACATGGGCATCCGAGGATGACAAAACCAAGATTAGCAGTGTAACCGAAGGCCAGCCGACGCTCTTTGTTCTCGCGGCGAATACTCCGACGATGGCTGAGCGGAATTCGGGCCGGCGCCGCCAGCCACCATTTCTCCGTAGAATGCGCGCATGAACCTGACGCTACCCAATCCGCACGCGCTGGCCGTACTGCTGCTGGTCGGGCTGGCTTTGATCCTGTTCTCGCGCGACCGGCTTCCCCTCGAAACCAGTTCGCTCGTCGTCCTTGCGATGCTGGCTCTGGGCTTCGAACTGTTCCCGTACCACGGTCCGGACGGGCAGCGACTAAGCCCGGTCGACTTCTTTCTGGGCTTTGGCCACCAGGCCCTGATTGCGGTCTCGGCGCTCATGATTCTCGGCCAGGGCCTGATCCGCTCCGGGGCGCTGGAACCTGTCGGGCGCCTGCTGGCATCGGCCTGGCGCCGCTCGCCGGCGTTTTCGATGCTGCTGACCCTGATAATCTGCGCGGTCTTGAGCGCCTTCATCAACAACACGCCAATCGTGGTCATGCTGCTGCCCATTCTGATCGGCGTGGCCCTGCGCACCGGCACCTCCCCATCCAGCATGCTGCTGCCGGTCGGCCTGATCAGCATCATCGGCGGCATGGCCACCACCATCGGTACGTCAACCAACCTGCTCGTTGTTGGCGTGGCTTTCGACATGGGCGTGGCCGAGTTCCAGATGTTTGATTTCATCGTCCCGGCCGCGATTGCCGGGACCGTCGCTCTGTTCTATCTATGGCTGATCGCGCCGCGCCTGCTGCCGGAACGGCAGGTGCCGATGCAATCGTCGGTCAAGCGCCTCTACACCGCCCAGATTCGTCTTGAAAAATCCTCGGCGGCAGCCGGCAAAACCCTGGCCGAAGCCATCGAGGCCTGCGACGGCAAACTGAAGGTTGAAAAAATCCAGCGCGGGCCCGGCGTCTTTGTGACTCCACTGCCTGACGTCAGGCTCAAGAGCGGTGATCGACTGACCACCACCAGTACGCAGGAAAACCTGCGCGAGTTCGCCCATCTGCTGGGCGGAAAGCTCTACTCGGGTGACGTCGAAATCGGCGACGATCACCCGCTCGAAGCGCTCAACCAGCAGATTGCCGAGGTAGCCATCACACCCGGCTCGCGCTTGCTCGGGGTGCGCATCGGCCAGGCGCGCCTGCTGTCGCGTTTCGGCCTGCGTTTGCTGGCCCTGCATCGGGTATCCAGCGGCGCCGAGAACGTGCGCGCCACCGGTCTGGACAACATCGTGCTGCGCTCTGGCGACGTACTGCTGGTTCAGTCCACGCCGTCCAAGCTCGGAACGCTGAAAGAAGGATCGGATTTTCTCGTCCTCGACGGCAGCGTCAATCTGCCGAAAACGTCCAAGGCGCCGGTTGCGCTGGGGATCATGATCTCAGTCGTTTTCGTGGCCGCCATCGGCCTCGTGCCCATCGCCATCAGCGCCCTGCTCGGGGTGCTGGCCTTGCTGGCCACGCGCTGCCTGACCTGGAAGGAAGCCATGGGCGCGCTCTCGATCCAGGTCATCATGATTATCGTCGCCTCTCTGGCGCTGGGCATGGCCTTGATGCGCACCGGCGGGGCCGACTGGCTGGCCCAGGTCTTTCTGGCGCTGAGCTTTGGCGTGCCCGGTTTCGTCATCCTGGGCGCGCTGATGCTGGCCATGGCCGCGCTGACCAACGTCGTCTCCAACAACGCGGCTGCGGTCATCGGCACACCGATCGCCATCAGCCTGGCCCAGCAGCTGATGCTGCCGGCCGAGCCTTTCGTGCTCGCCGTGCTGTTCGGCGCCAACCTGAGTTTCGCCACGCCCATGGCCTACCAGACCAACCTGCTGGTCATGAACGCCGGCGGCTACAAGTTCAACGATTTTGTCCGGGTAGGGCTGCCGCTGCTGATCATGCTGTGGCTGGTCCTGACCGCAACGCTGACTTATGCGTATCGGATTTAGCGTCCAGGGTTCAGGATTCAGGTTTCAGGAAAGGGCTCTCCCACCGCGGGTGATCCGCTTGGGGCTGCTGGCGCTCGTGCTCATGATGATGCTGGGCGCTGCGCCAATGCGGGCCGAGGTGCCGCGCGTGATTGCGCTGGCGCCGCATCTGGCCGAACTGGCGTTTGCGGCCGGCGGCGGGGACGCTCTGGTGGGCACGGTGGCCTGGAGTGACTTTCCGCCCGAAGCGGCCGAACTGCCGCTGATCGGCGATGCCTTTCGGCTGGATCTGGAAGGTATTGTCGGCCTGAATCCCGTGCTGGCCCTGGCCTGGGAAGGCGGCACGCCGCCGGCCGCGGCCGACTCTCTGGCCGGGCTGGGTATCGAGGTCTTGTGGATTCGCACCCGCACCCTGGCCGATATCGGCCAGGCGCTGCGTATACTGGGCGGGCGGCTGGGCAGCACGGCCCTGGCCGAAGCGGCGGCCGAGCGCTTCAACACCGACCTGGCAGAGCGCCCGCTGGCGGCAAGCGATGATCTGCGGCCTGCGTTCTATCAGGTCTCGGATCGCCCGCTGTATACCCTCGGCGCGCGCCACATCATCAACGAAGTGCTCGGCCGCTGCGGCCTGCGCAATATCTTCGCTGACCTCGATACAGAGGCCGCTGCAGTCGATTTCGAGGCCGTGCTGGCGCGCCAGCCGGAGGTGGTCATCATCAGCGAAGAGCCCGGCAACGCCGACCCGATGGCCCGCTGGGAGCGGGCGCAATCCCAGCTGCCTGAGTCAGTCCAGCTAATCAAGGTCGACCCCACGACGCTGATCCGACCGACGCCGCGCATTATCGAAGGCATCGATCAGCTGTGCGCCGAACTTGCTACCAGTTACTAAGCCGGCGCGGGAGAGTCAGCCCTTTGAGCCATTCTGTTGCTCGGCATAAATCCGGCTGCGCTTGTAGCCACGGTAGAAGTAGCGCACCAGCACCGTGCCGGCCGCCGCTACCGGCAGGGCCAGCAGCACGCCGATGAAACCGAACAGCTGACCGCCGGCCAGCACGGTGAACACCACCAGCACCGGATGCATGCCAATCCGGTCGCCGATCAGCTTGGGCGTGAGCAAAAAACTTTCGACCAACTGGCCGACGGTAAAAACCACCGCCACCGACAACAAAAACCAGGTATCAAAGTTCTGGATGATGGCCGTGACCATGGCCAGCAAGACCCCGGTAATGGCGCCCAGATACGGCACAAAACTGACCAGGCCGGCAATCATGCCGATGGCAATGCCGTTGTTCAGGCCGATCAACCACAGCCCGATGGCGTAAATGGTGCCCTGCCCCAGCATCACCAGCAACTGCCCGCGCAGAAAGCCACCGAGCGCCTCATCACAATCGCGGGTCAAATCGACCACAGTCGGCTCGATATTGCGCGGCAGCATGTCGCGCAGGGCATCGAGCAGCCGGTGCCAGTCGCGCATCATGTAGAAAGTCACCAGCGGCACCAGGAACAAACCGGTGATCCAGATCACGAAACGCCCGCCCGACTCGCTCAGATAACCCCAGGTTGCGCGGCCGGCGGCGGCCAGGTTGGCCATGTTCTCCTCGAGGATTTCACGTAGCCGCACCGCGTCCAGTGCCGCCAGATCAAGCTCGCGGCCGAGGTATTGTTCCACCAGCGGCTGCAAGCGCTCCTGCAGCTGCTCGAAATAAGCCGGCAGGCGATTGAACAGGTCAACCGTCTCGCGAATCAGCACCGGCAAAATCAGCAGCAGGGTCAACGTCAGCAGCGCAAACACCAGCACGAAAACCAGGCTGACGGCGACATCGCGCCGCATCCAGCGCTCCAGCCGTGTGACCACGGGATCGGCCATGTAGGCCAGCAGGGCGCTGATCATGAATGGCGTGAGCACCGGGGCGAGCAGCCAGATCAAAACGCCGGTGGCCAGCAGGGCGAACATAATCCACAGCAACTGCTCGCGCGAAAGCTTCGGCAGTTGGATATCGGGAGAGTCGGTCATTGAGAGGCCCGCGCCGGAATCCAACCGGCATCATACGTTCTTGCAGGGTCTGGCAACATATCAACGGCGTTGGCGCTATCCTTGAGCGTTTTTGCAAGGAGAAACCAATGATCGTACGCGACCTCAAGGACATCATCGGCAGCGAGCGCGAAGTGCATGGCGAGGGCTGGACCAGCCGGCGCTTGCTGCTCAAGAGCGACGGCATGGGCTTCAGCTTCCACGAGACCATCATCCCGGCCGGCGCCGAACTGCACATGTGGTACAAGAACCATCTGGAGGCAGTCTACTGCGTGGCCGGGAACGGCAGCATCGAAGACCTCGCCACCGGCGAAGTCCACCAGGTCCATGACGGTGTGATCTACGCGCTTGACCAGCACGACCGCCATATCCTGCGCGGCGGGACGGAAGACATGCGCCTGATCTGTGCGTTCAACCCGCCGGTGACCGGGCGTGAAACCCACGATGCCGACGGCGCCTACGAACTGGTTGAGGACTGATCGGCCAGCCAGCCCATGACGTCTTCGGCTGGCATCGGGCGGGCAAACGCATAACCCTGCACGATCCGGCAACCGAGCTTGCGCAGCGCATCGGCGTGCTCCGGTGTTTCCACGCCTTCGGCCACCACCCGCAAGCCGAAGGCATCGGCCAGGCCGATGACGCTGCGCACGATGTTGTAGTCGTTGAGGTCGGTCAGCATGTCGCGCACAAAACTCTGGTCGATCTTGACTTCATCGACCGGCAGGCTGCGCAGGTGGCTGAGCGAGGAGTAGCCGGTACCGAAATCGTCCAGTGAGGTCTGAAGCCCCAGCTTGCGCACCACGTGCAACACGGCAACCGCGCGCTCAAGGTCGGTGACGGCCGCGCTTTCAACAATCTCCAGTTCAAGCCGGGCGGGCAGGACGTCCGGATAACGCCTAAGCAGCTCCTGCAGCCGGTCGACAAAGCCGTCTTGCAGAAGATGCGGGCCGGACACGTTGACGCTCAAACCCAGGTCCAGACCGGCCTGCATCCATTCCTGGAGCTGCTGCAGCGCCTGATCGAGCACATAATCACCGAACCGCGATTCCAGCTCGGTGCGGTCCAGCACCGGCAGAAACTTCGCCGGCGGCAGCACGCCGGAGTCCGGGTGATACCAACGGACCAGGCCCTCGAAGCCCTCGACCTGACCGCTGGCCAGTTCAATCTTGGGCTGGTAATGGAGCCGAAACTGCCCCTGGGCCAGCGCAGCTTCGATTTCGCGCAGTCGCTCGCGCTGCTCGGTGACCTTGGCCTCGATTTCTGTATCGAACAGACTGAACTGATTACGACCCATGGCCTTGGCCCGATACATGGCTTGATCGGCATGGCGGAGCAGCGTGTCCGGGTCCGCGTCATCCTGCGGATAGAGGGTGACGCCGATACTTCCGCTCACCTGCAGCCGCTTGCCGTCCAGGTCGATCGGGCGCGCCACGCCGTCGAGGACGAAACGAAGTCTTTTTTCCAGTTCCGGACCCTCGCCGACGCCGTCCAGCGCCAGCACGAATTCGTCGCCGCCGAGACGGGTGACCAGATCGCTGCCGCGGATCAGTCGACGCAGCCGTTGTCCGATGGCCACCAGCACCTGGTCGCCGACTTCGTGGCCCATCGAGTCATTGATCGGCTTGAAGTCATCAAGATCGAGGTAGCACAGCGCGAACGCACTCTGCACACGCCTGACGCGCACCATCATCTGCTCCAGCAGCACCCCCATCAAGCGTCGGTTGGGCAACCCCGTCAGCGGGTCGTAGTGGGCCATGCGATCCAGCGCTTCCTCGTGCGCC
>SKIE01000261.1 GCA_007116585.1 Wenzhouxiangella sp.
GAATCACGCCTCGGTCAGCCCGCCCAGCGACCCGGTTCGCGCCGCCGTGCAGCGCAGCCTTGATGGCTATGCCCGGCACGGCATGGCCTGGTACAGCGAGGAAATGGATCGGCGCGAGCGCGTGCGCGGACAATTCGGCCGCCTGATCGGGGCCGAGGCGGCTGATGTGGCCCTGGTTGGCAATACCTCGGCCGGCGTGCTGGCTGTCGCGCTGTGTCTTCCGTGGCAGGCAGGCGACCGGATTGTGTTGTTCAAGGGCGAGTTTCCCACCAACATCACGCCATGGCAGCAGGCAGCTAAACGCCACGGCCTGGACATCATCTGGATGGAGGCTGAACAGTTCCGCCACGACCGCGAAGGCGCGGTGCAGGCACTGGAAGAGCATCTGCGCGCCGGCGTGCGCCTGGTGGCGGTCAGTGCCGTGCAGTTCACCACCGGTCAGCGCATGCCCCTGGCCGAGATGGGCAGCCTGTGCCGGCAGCACGGCAGCGAGTTGTTTGTCGATGCCATCCAGGCTGCCGGCATTGTTCCGCTGGATGTCGAGGCCATGGGCATTGACTATCTCACCGCCGGCAGCCACAAGTGGCTGATGGCGCCGGAAGGACTGGCCGGCTTTTATGCTCGGCCCGATGCGGCCAGAAAACTGCAGCCCAATGTCGCCGCCTGGCTGAGCCATGAAGACCCGTTTGCTTTTCTTACCGATGGGCCAGGCCAGTTGCACTATGACCGACCGATTATTCAAACCGCCCGCATGGCTGAAGCCGGCACCTTCAACGTTCTGGCCACGGCGGGTCTGGAGGCGAGCCTCGGAATGATCGAGGAATTGGGCGTTGACTCGATCCTGGCCCACGTCCATGGCTGGCATGACGCGGTGGAAGCCGAGCTGGTTCAAAGGGGTTTCGAGAGTGCACGCATGAAAGACTCGACCGGTCGATCGGGCATTCTCAGCGTGCGCCCGCCCGGTAATGCGTCAATTCCCGAATGGGCCAACAGCATGGCCGACTGCGGCGTCAGCTGCGGCACGCCGGATGGCTGGCTGCGCCTGTCGCCGCACTGGCCGAACGCGCATTCGGAAACCAGCCGTTTTCTTGACGCAGTTGATCAATCGTTGAAAATCCTGCAGCCGGCATGAATCCCGTCAAAAGCCATCGCACAATTCGGCTACCGCCGGACAATGAATTCAGCGAACGCTTTATTCTGAGCGGTGGCCCGGGCGGCCAGCATGTCAACCGAACCGAGACCGGTGTACAACTGCGGTTCCCGATCTGGTCGTCGCAAACGCTGGATGATGCAACCAAGAGGCGACTGGTTGAACTGGGCGGCAGTCGCGTCGACAGCCGGGGCGTATTGACCATTGAAGCCAAAACACACCGAAGCCAGCACCGTAACCGCGAAGATGCCCGTCTGCGATTGGCCCAACTGATCAAGCAGGCGCAAAAGCGACCGCGCAAGCGCATTCCCACGCGACCCGGAAAAGCCGCACGGCAGAAACGACTGAACAATAAACGGCATCGGGCAGGCATCAAACAGTGGAGAGGCAAACCTCAGTCTGACTGAACAACAGGCAAGCCAAGGACTGCAGGCAAACATTTGCTACACTTCACTCTCCCTATCGCATTAAAACCAGAAAGAGGGTTTTGAACCATGCAATCCCAAGAAGAATTAAAACTGGAGCAGGCGGCACCTGAAGATGGAGCGGCCACGAACGCAGAGGACGCACCGAAGCGACGAGGTCGGCCACCCGGCTCCAAGAACAAGAAGAAAAAAACCACCGGCAAGAAAAAGACGTCCAAAAAGAAGACTTCGAAGAAGAAGGTTTCAAAAAAGAAAACTTCCAAAAAGAAGGCTTCGAAAAAGAAAGCTTCCAAGAAAAAGTCCTCGAGGAAGAAGGTCAGCCAGGCCGAACCCATGAGCCGGTTGCTGGCCGCCGTGGATGAGTTGCGTGAAGCCGCGCTGGAACTGGCGCAATCGCGTACCGAAGACCATCAGGCAGTGGTCAGCGACTTGCGCAAGGCCGCGCAATCGCGTATTGCTGAAATTGAACAGGCCGCCGTACGCAGCCTCAAGCGGTTCGGCTGGTAGCACAGGAGCAGTATCTTGCAGATTCAGGGCGTCTATACCGCACTGGTAACACCGCTGGACGAAGACGGTGTCATCAACTATCCGGTGCTCGGTGATCTTATCGAGCGCCAGATCGCGGCTGGTGTTACCGGCCTGGTGCCCATGGGCACCACCGGCGAGTCACCCACCATGTTCAACGCCGAACATGATGGCGTCATTCGCTACACGGTCGAGCGGGCCGCCGGGCGGGTCCAGGTCTGGGCCGGCACCGGGTCCAACAACACCCGCCAGGCCATTCGAACCACGCTCGAGGCCCAGAAGTCCGGCGCCGATGGCGCCCTGATTGTCACCCCGTACTACAACAAGCCGTCACAGGCCGGGCTGGTGCGCTACTTTCGCGACATCAGCCAGGCCTGTGATTTGCCCATCATGGTTTACAACATCAAGGGGCGAACTGCGGTCAACGTTGAAACCGACACGCTGGCCGAGATTGCCAGCATTCCCTCGGTGGTCGCAGTCAAGGAAGCCTCGGGTGACCTGGGTCAGATGGCCGAAGTCCTGCAGAAGATCGTGCGGGGCAACAACCCGGAATTCGCCGTGCTGTCAGGCGATGATGCGCTGACACTGCCGTTGATGTCCATCGGTGGCCTGGGGGTGGTTTCAGTCGCGTCAAATCTGATTCCGGAACGGATGGTGGCCATGGTCAAGGCCGCGCAGAGCGGCGACTACGACACCGCGAGAGAACTCTATTTCGAACTGCTGCCGATTTTCCAGGCCACATTCCTTGAAACCAACCCGGTCCCGATCAAGGCCGCGATGAACCTGTGCGGCCTGCCGGTTGGCGGGGTGCGCAGTCCGCTCGCTCCGCTGCAACCCGAAAGCCAGCAGCGGCTGGAACAGGTTCTGCGTCGCGCTGACCTGATTTAAGACTTTCTACGTATCCCCAGCAGCAGCGCTACCGGCTCAAAAAAGTCGATGCTGCAAGCCGTCCTCAGGCG
The DNA here is from genome assembly GCA_007116585.1 of Wenzhouxiangella sp. The sequence continues at coordinate 3,060 of SKIE01000261.1, forward strand.
GGGGGGGTTCGCTGAAGGCCTCGCCACCGCGTCGAACTGAAGCGAAATTCCCCGCCTGAGGACGGCGTCCATCCGGATGGACCGGACATTATGCTGCCTCAGTCGTCGATCGCCGCCTGTGCCGCGGCAAGACGCGCAATCGGGACGCGTGGCGCCGAGCAGGAGACATAGTCCAAGCCGATCTGGTGGCAGAAGCGGATCGATGCGGGATGACCACCGTGCTCACCGCAGATACCGACATGCAGGTCAGGCCGCGCCGACCGCCCCCATTCAACCGAGAGCGCCATCAGGCGACCCGCGCCCTTGATATCCAGCACTTCGAACGGGTTATCCTGCAGAATGCCGCGTTCGTTGTACATCGGCAGGAATTTATTCTCAGCATCCTCGCGCGAGAATGAAAACACGGCCTGGGTCAGATCATTGGTACCGAAGGAGAAGAACTCGGCCACCTCGGCCATGCTTTCTGCACGCAGACAGGCCCGCACCACTTCCACCATGGACCCGAAACGGCAGGGCACGGTCATGCCGGTCTCGGCTTCGACCTCTGCGCGAACGTCCTCCAGCTGCTGTCGAACCAGCCTGAGTTCCTGCACGGTGCAGACCTGCGGCACCATGATTTCCGGATCGATCTCCAGCCCTTCGCGCAGGCATTCAACCACCGCCTCCAGCACGGCCCGAATCTGCATGCGGTAAATCTCGGGAAAACTGATGCCAAGCCGAACACCGCGATGGCCCAGCATGGGGTTGACCTCGCGAAGCCCTCGGACCTTGGCCAGAACCAGTTCCTTGCGGGCCAGCGCCGCATCCAGTTTTCTGCTGTTACCCAACTGCTGCATACCGGCAGTAAGCTCAGACTCCGAACCCCGGGCGGATTCGGCTAACACCTCCATACCGCGCACGGCACCGCGCAAGTCGTGCAGCCGGGCGATTTCTTCCTCCAGCTGCCGCTCCTCAGGCAAAAACTCGTGAATCGGTGGATCCAGCAGGCGGATGGTTACCGGGCGCGGCGCCATGGCGCGGAACAGGCCAGCGAAATCCTCACGCTGAATGGGCAGCAACCGATCGAGGGCTTCTGCGCGGGCCTCGGCCGTCTCGGCGACGATCATGTCAACCACGATCGGCAGGCGATCGGCCGCGTTGAACATCCGCTCGGTGCGGCACAGGCCAATGCCGGTCGCACCGTATCGCAGCGCCCGCTCGGCATCCTCAGGCGTGTCGGCATTGGCCCGGACCTTGATCCGCGCGCGCTCATCGGCCCAGCCCAGAAGCGTGGTCAGACTGTCGGTGAACTCGGGCTCCACGGTCGGCACCTCGCCGCGGTAGACCTCGCCGCTGCTGCCGTCGATCGTCAGCACGTCGCCCTCGCGAATGGTTTCGCGCCCGACCACGGCAATGCGGCGCATGACGTCAACTTCAATGCCTTCAGCCCCGGCCACGCAGGGCTTGCCCATACCGCGCGCGACAACTGCAGCATGCGAGGTCTTGCCGCCCCGGCTGGTCAGAATGCCGCGCGCGGCGAAAAACCCGTGGATGTCTTCAGGCTTGGTTTCCTCGCGCAGGAGCAGCACCGGCACACCCTGGCCGCCCAACTCGACTGCCCGGTCAGCGTCGAACACGACCTGCCCGCTGGCGGCACCGGGCGAGGCCGGCAAACCGGCAGCCACCGGCTGAGCCTTGTGCGTGGGATCAAGGCTGGGAAACAGCATTTGTTCCAGCTGGGCCGGCTGAACCCGGGCCAGCGCCTCATCCCGGCTGATCAGGCCCTCGGCCTGCATTTCCACCGAAGTCCGCACCATGGCAGCGGCATTCATTTTGCCGTTGCGCGTTTGCAGACAGTACAAAGTGCCGCGCTCGATGGTGAACTCGAAATCCTGCACTTCCCGATAGTGCTGCTCGAGCTTCTCGCGCAGCGCCAGCAGCTCGGCATAGTTATCCGGCATGTCACGCTCGAGCTCGGCAATCGGCAGGGGCGTGCGAATGCCGGCGACCACGTCTTCGCCCTGCGCATTGACCAGATATTCGCCGTAGAGCAGGTTCTCGCCATCGCCGGGGTTGCGGGTAAACCCGACGCCGGTGGCACTGTCGCTGCCCATGTTGCCGAACACCATGGTGCAGATATTGGCCGCCGTGCCGTTAGCCTGCGCCTCGGTGATGCCGAACTCGCGGCGGTAGTCAACCGCACGTCGGCCCATCCATGACTGAAACACGGCCCGAATAGACAGCTCAAGCTGCTCGTAGGGGTCGGACGGGAAGGCCCGCCCGGTCTGGCTGACGACCACCTCCAGAAAACGCTGTGCGATCTCGGCCAGGGCGTCGGCCGGGATATCGAGGTCGGCGCGAACACCGATTCGGGCCTTGATCTGCTCGAATTCGTGGTCAAACAGCTCGTCCGGCACGCCCAGCGCAACCTTGCCGAACAACTGGATGAAGCGGCGGTAGGCGTCATAGCCGAAGCGCGGATTGCCGGTCTGGCGGATCAGGCCTTCGAGCGTGTCGGCATTCAGACCCAGGTTCAGGATAGTGTCCATCATACCCGGCATCGACAGGGCCGAGCCCGAACGAACCGACACCAGCAGCGGGTTGTTCGGATCACCGAAACCTTTTCCGGTTTTCTGCTCCAGCGCTGCCATCTGGCTGCGGGCTTCTTCCATCAAGCCCTCAGGCAGGCGCTTCTCCGGGTCGTCCAGAAAGCTGCGGCAGGCTTCGGTGGTGACCACAAACCCCGGCGGCACGTTGATGCCGATCTGGGTCATTTCACACAAGTTGGCGCCCTTTCCGCCCAGCAGGGCCTTGTCCTTACCATCGCCCTGTTCGAAAGAGTAGATCCACCGTCGTGTCGTCATATTTGCTGTTTCCGCATGTCCAGTTTTCAAGAGTAGCAAATGATTCAAGCCTGATTCGGGTTCAGCAAGCCAAGCGTGTGCTCGGCCACCATGCGCTCCTCGTCAGCCGGGATCACCCGGGTGGCAAACTCGGGCAGAAAATCCAGCCGCTGCACGATCCTGTCGCGAACCGGAGCGGCGTGTTCGCCGATGCCGCCGGTGAACACCAGCAGATCCAGTCCGCCCAGCGTCACCA
>SKIE01000055.1 GCA_007116585.1 Wenzhouxiangella sp.
CTTCATTGCCGCCCAGCTGATCTGGCCCGGCCTGGGCTGGGAAATCCCGTGGCTGAGCTACGGCCGCCTGCGTCCGCTGCACACCAACGCCGTGATCTTTGCCTTCGGCGGCTCGGCCCTGTTTGCCACCAGCTATTACTGCGTGCAGCGCACCTGCCATACCCGGCTGTTTTCCGACGGGCTGGCCTCTTTCACGTTCTGGGGCTGGCAACTGGTCATTGTCGGTGCGGCCATCACCCTGCCGATGGGCCTGACGATGGGCAAGGAATACGCTGAGCTGATCTGGCCGCTGGCCGTTCTTATTGCGGTGGTCTGGGTGTCTTACGCCGTCGTGTTCTTCGGCACCATCGTCAAGCGCAAGGTCAAGCACATCTACGTGGCCAACTGGTTCTTTGGCGCGTTCATCCTGACCGTGGCCGTGCTGCACATCGTCAACAATCTGGCGCTGCCGACCGGACTGACTCATTCCTACCCGATCTACTCCGGCACGGTGGATGCCATGGTGCAGTGGTGGTACGGCCATAACGCGGTCGGCTTTTTCCTGACCGCCGGATTCCTGGGCATGATGTATTACTTCGTGCCCAAGCAGGCCGGTCGGCCGGTTTACTCGTACCGGCTATCTATCGTGCACTTCTGGTCGCTGATCGCCATCTACATGTGGGCCGGCCCGCACCATCTGCACTACACCGCCCTGCCCGACTGGGTCCAAACCTTGGGCATGGTGTTTTCCATCATGCTGCTGGCACCGAGCTGGGGCGGCATGATCAACGGCATCATGACCCTGTCGGGTGCCTGGCACAAACTGCGCACCGACCCGATCCTGCGCTTCATGATCGTCGCCCTGTCGTTCTACGGCATGTCGACTTTTGAAGGGCCGATGATGTCGATCAAGACGGTCAACGCGCTCTCGCACTACACCGACTGGACCATCGGCCACGTCCACGCCGGCGCGCTGGGCTGGGTGGCGATGATTTCCATCGGCGCGCTCTACAGCCTGTTCCCGCGCCTGTTCGGGGTTGAAAGGATGTACTCGACCCGCCTGATCGAATGGCATTTCTGGACCTCGACCATCGGCACCGTGCTCTACATCGTTGCCATGTGGATCGCCGGTGTCATGCAGGGCCTGATGTGGAGAACCTTCAACGAAGACGGCACGCTGACCTACACCTTCATTGAAGTACTGCAGTTCACCTACCCGTACTACGGCCTGCGCCTGTTCGGCGGCATCGTATTCACCTCGGGCATGTTCCTGATGGTGTGGAACGTCTACAAGACCTGGCAGATGGCGCCGAAGCGGACCGAAGAAGTACCGGTTCCGGCGGCAGCCCACGCCTGACGCGACTGATGAGCCATCGAGGAGCGAATTACCATGCATGAGAAAATCGAAAAGAACATCGGCCTGATGGCCGTGCTCATCGTCATCGCCATCAGCTTCGGCGGGCTGGTCGAAATCGTGCCACTGATGTTCAAAGGCGCGGTGGTGGAACCGGCCGATGGCGTCAAGCCTTACAGCGCAGAGCGCCTGGCCGGCTACGACGTGTATGTGGCCGAAGGCTGCTACAACTGTCACAGCCAGCAGATTCGCCCGTTCCGGTCCGAGACCGAGCGCTATGGCCACTACTCGATCGCCGGTGAGTTTGTCTATGACCGGCCGTTCCAGTGGGGCTCAAAGCGCACAGGCCCGGACCTGGCCCGGGTCGGCGGGCGCTACAGCGACGACTGGCATTACCTGCACATGATTGATCCGCGCGCGGTGGTGCCCGAGTCCAACATGCCGGCCTACCCGTGGCTGGCAGAGCGCATGGTTGACGGTGCCACGGTGGAGCGGCGCATGCGCGCACTGCAGCGGCTGGGCCACCCCTACAGCGATGAAGACATCGAGGGCGCGCGCGGGGCGGTGCAGGGCAAGACCGAGCTCGACGCGCTGATTGCCTATCTGCAGGGTCTGGGCACGCAGTGGACCGGCCAGAACGGAGTCAACCAGCAATGAGCAGCGGAGTGTGGACAGCGTTCGCCATGCTGGCCTTCGTCGGCATCACCATCTGGGTGTTCCTGATCAAGGACAAGAAGGACTTCGATGAGCAGGCCCATCTGCCGCTGGACGAGGAAGACAAGAACAATCGGGACAAGGAGTCGGGATCATGAGTGCGTTCTGGCACTGGTTTATCGTCATCATCACGCTGGCCTTCACCGCCGCCATGGTGTGGCTGTTCATCGCCACCGGCAAGGCCAAGGTGCCTACCGGCACCAACAGCGAAGGCAAGGAAACCACGGGTCACGTCTGGGACGAGGACCTGGAGGAGCTGAACAACCCGATGCCGCGCTGGTGGCTGTGGTTGTTCTACGGCTCGGTGATCTTCTCACTGATCTACCTGGTGCTGTATCCGGGACTGGGTCGCTACGAGGGGCTGCTGGGCTGGACTTCATCCGGGCAGTATCTTCAAGAACGCACCGCCGCCGACGCGGCTTTTGAAGAACGCTTTGGCGAACTGGTGACCATGCCGCTGGCCGAACTGGCGCAGCATCCGGGCGCACTGGAAGCCGGACGCAACCTGTACCGGACCAACTGCTCGACCTGCCACGGCTCCGACGCTCGCGGCTCGCGCGGCTACCCCAACCTGACCAACAATCACTGGATCTGGGGCGGAGAGCCGGAGCAGGTGCTGACCAGCATCTACGACGGCCGCATTGCCGCCATGCCCGGGTTTGAAGGCGCGCTGGATGATCAGGCCGTCACCCGCACCGCCGTGTTCGTCCAGCAGCTGGCCGGGCAATCGGTGGATTCAGCCATGGCCGCATCCGGACGCCGCCACTACGAGCAGCTCTGTGCAGCCTGTCACGGCCCGGACGGCACCGGCAATCCACTACTGGGCGCACCCGACCTGACCGCCGGCATCTACACCTACGGCAGCAGCATTGATGACCTGCGCTACACCATTCGCAACGGCCGCAACGGTGTCATGCCGGCCCAGCGCGATCTGCTCGGCGAGGCGCGTTCGCGCCTGGTCACCGCCTACGTGTTGAGCCTGAACATGAACGGCAGTGATGGCTGACCCCACGGGACGTCCGATGGTGCAGATTGTGGGGGCCATTCTGTGGCCCTCCTTCTTTGCCGCCGGTATGGCCACGGTGGTGTTTTTCATCGTGGTCGACCCGCTGGTGCTGCGTGACATCACCTTCCCGGAGCTGGAAATGTCGCGCCTGGGCGGCTACACCATCGCCTTTTTCATGTTCTGGGCGGCCACTGCCTCGTCCAGCCTGTTCACCCGCATCCTGCTCGAGCCGCCGCGGCACTTCAACCGCCGCAAACGGACACAATGAGCGCATAGCCATGGCCGACTCCTCCCCCGACACACAGACCATTCCGCTGTACGTCAAGCAGCCCAAGGTCTATCCGCGCGAGACCAAGGGCCGCTTTTCGCGCCTGCGGGTAATCGCGGCCTGGGTGCTGCTCGGCCTGTTCTACGTCGTGCCGTGGATCAACTGGGGCGGGCAGCAGATCGTGTTGTTCGACCTGCCCGGGCGTCAGTTCCATTTTCTCGGCATCACGCTGTGGCCGCAGGATCTGTTCATCCTGTCGCTGCTGCTGGCCATGGCCGCGCTGACGCTGTTTTTCTTTACCGCCCTGGCCGGACGGCTGTGGTGCGGTTACGCCTGCCCGCAGACCGTCTGGACCGAGGTGTTTTTGTGGATGGAGCGGGTCACCGAGGGCTCGCGCAACAAGCGAATGAAGCTCGACAAGGGTCCATGGAACAAGAAAAAGGTCCTGCGCAAATCCTCCAAGCAGTTCCTGTGGATCACCTTTGCCCTGTGGACCGGGTTCACCTTCGTCGGCTTCTTTGTCCCGATTCGGGAACTCGGGCCGCGGGTGCTGACCTTCGACATGGGCGGCTGGGAAACCTTCTGGATGTTCTTCTACGGCTTTGCCACCTACGGCAACGCCGGCTACATGCGCGAGCAGGTGTGCAAGTACATGTGCCCCTACGCGCGCTTCCAGTCGGCCATGTTCGATGCCGACAGCCTGGTCATCTCCTACGACACCGAACGCGGGGAACCGCGCGGAGGCCGCAGCAAGAGCGCCGACTACAAGGCGCTGGGCCTGGGCGACTGCATCGACTGCCAGGCCTGTGTACAGGTCTGCCCCACCGGCATTGACATCCGCGACGGGCTGCAGATCGAGTGTATTGCCTGCGCGGCCTGCATTGATGTCTGTGACGAGGTCATGGACAAGATGAACTACCCGCGCGGACTGATTCGCTACACCACCGAAAACGCGCTGGAGAAAAAGCCGACCCGGATCCTGCGGCCGCGCATCTTCATCTACCTCGGCGCGCTGGCGCTGCTGGCAACCCTCATCGGCGTGTTCCTGACCGGGCGCGATCCACTGATCATTGACGTGTTGCGCGACCGCACCGCGCTGTATCGTTTGGTCGGCCCCGAACTGGAGAACGGCTACAGCCTGAAGCTGACCAACCGCACCGACCAGACCATGGAACTCGACATCAGCGCCGAGGGGCTGGCCGAGATTCGCGTGGTGGAACCGACGCGCACGGTGCGCGTGGCGCCCGGCCAGACGGCGGATCTGCCCCTGACCGTATCCGTACCGCTGACCGCTGCCGATCCGGGCATGCAGCCCCTGACCATCATCGCCACAAGCCGCGACGGCGAGCGCGCCTCGCGGGTCGAAACCCGCTTCTTTATACCGGCCACCCCGGACTGAGACCGCCATGCAAGCAACCGCTCCCAACCCCTGGTACAAGGAACCCTGGCCTTTCATCCTGATCAGCATCACAGGCCTTGGCGTCGTGGCCGGGTCCACGCTGGCCTATATCGGCCTGTCCAATCCGCCTGAAATCGTCAGCGGGCAGTTCGACTCACTCGGCAAGTTCCTGACCGAAGACACCAGCCGGGCGGCCGAAGCCCGCGCGCTGGGCCTGTCCGGACGGCTGGGCGTGGACGGCGACGCGATCACGCTGAGCCTGTCGGCCGGCGATCTGGCCAGCCTGCCCGGCGAGCTGATGGTGCAGTTCCAGCACCCGGCCACCAGCGACGGCGACAGCGTTGCCCTGCTGGTTCACGAAGGCGGCGGCAGCTATCGTGGCGTGACCAGCGAGGCGCCACATCAGCGCGCGCGCATCCTGGTCACCGACCTGGCCCAGTCGTGGGCGCTGGCCGGCCGCATGCAGGCCGACGGCCCGGCACCGGTTGAACCCGGACGTCCATGACCGCGGCAGTTCGACACAGCGCCGACGGCTGCTGGCACTGCGGCGAAGCCATCCCGCCCGGCGTCGATATTCAGGCCGAAATCGGCGGTGAGCAACGCGCCATGTGCTGCCATGGCTGCCAAACCGTGGCCCGGCTGATCGACTCGGCCGGACTGACACGCTATTACGATTTCCGCGATGCCCTGCCGGAGCGCCCTGAACTCGCCGAGCAGGCCAGCGCGGCGGATTTTCTGGCCTGGGACCGCCCGGCAGTGCGCGATCATTACGGACACGGTGACTGCGACGGGCTCGTGCGCCTGAGTCTGGTGCTGGAAAACGTGCACTGCGCCGCCTGCGCCTGGCTGATCCAGCGCTTTGTCGGCACGCTGGACGGCGTGGCCGAAATCCGTGTCGATGTGGCCGACGGGCGCGCCCACCTGCGCTTTGATCCAGAACGCGTGCAGTTAAGCGAGATTGCCGCCCGACTTGCCGCCCTCGGCTACCAACCCCACCTGGACTCGCCCACGGCCGGGCTGGCCCGCAACCAGTCCGAACGACGCCAGATGCTGAAATACATCGTGGTGGCCGGGCTGGGCATGATGCAGGTGATGAGCTATGCCCTGGCCAAGTACATCGGCGCCTGGCAGGGGCTGGACGCCCAGACCGAGCGGTTTTTGCTTGTGATCTCCATGGTGGTGGCGGTGCCGGTGTGTCTTTACGCCGGGCAGTTGTTCTACAAGTCGGCCTGGCGCACGCTCAAGCAACGCCGCATCGGTATGGACGTGCCCGTAGCCGCCGCCATGCTGCTGGCCCTGTTCACGAGCGTGTTCATCACCCTGTTCGGCAGCGGTGATGTCTACTTTGACTCGGTCGTGATGTTCATCTTCTTTTTGCTGC
>SKIE01000016.1 GCA_007116585.1 Wenzhouxiangella sp.
CAGGGCCGGGGCCACGGCCAGCAGCATGACGGCAATCGCTCGAATCGACCCGCGCTCGCCCAGCACGATGGCCAGCGTGCGGCGACCGGCCCGGCGGTCACCGATCAGATCGCGCAGATTGTTGATGGTCAAAACGGCCGATGCCGGCAGCCCGACCACCAGCCCGGCGGCCAGCATGGGGGCGCTCACAGCACCGCTGTAGAGCCAGCCCACCCCGGCCACGGCGACAAAGCCGAAAAAAACCAGCACGACAAGTTCACCGAACGGTCCGCGGGCAATGGGCCGCCGGCCGCCCGAATACGCCCAGGCCGCCCAGACGGCCAGCAACCCCAGCAAGACCAGCGGCCAGCCACCGATCATGACCAGGTAGGCACCGCTGAGCACGGCCAGGACAAAGCTGGTTCGTGCCGCCAGCAAAACCTGATCCGGACGCACCCAGCCCTGCGCGGTCACGCGCGGCGGGCCGGCGCGGTCGGCCTGATCGGTGCCGTCCAGAGCGTCAGCCGCGTCGTTTTGCAGGTTGGCCCCGATCTGCATGCAGGCGGCCGACAGCGCGGCAGCGAGCGTAACGTCGAGCCGGATCAGCCCGCTTTCAGCCCAGCCGGCCACAGACCCCACCAGCACCGGCGACAGCGACAACGGCAGCGTATGCGGCCGCATGGCGTGCCAGGCAATGGTGGACCAGCGCGGCGGGTTGGGAGACATGTGCGTGATTATCTCCGAGTCCCGGCAGCCTCGCAGACGTTTGTCCCGCGCGGGCGCAGCGGTATACTGCAGGTTGCGTAAGTGGCTCGGAGCCAAGGGCAAACCCATGCTGGACGAACGCAAGCACGCACGCTATCGCTCGGTCATTTATCTCAAGGTGTTTGAGCGCCAGCGCAAGGAACTGATCGGGCATCTGGTCGATGTTTCCGAACGCGGCCTGATGCTGGTCGCCGAACAGCCGCTGGACACCGGGGAACAACTGAAACTCGAGTTCACACCGCCCAGCGACTGGCAGCAGCAGGCGCCGGTAGCCTTCGACGCCGAGGTCCGCTGGTGCCGGCCCGAGGCCAATCCCGAGCTGTTCGACATCGGGCTCCTTGTCATTGGGCCCTCGCCGGAATTCAACCACGCCATCGAGCAGTTGACCTCGGGCTACGTCTTCACCAGTACTGAATGATCGCGACTCACCGAGCGCCCGCTGTTTCTCAGGGCGTGAAAAGACCCCGCTCTTCGGAGACCTGCTCAGGCTCCGGCTCGGCCATACCGGGCTCCGGCTCCGGGAACGGTGCAGCCATCTTGCCCATGTGCTGAAGAATGGTTTGAAACACATAGCCATGCAGCAGGATGGCTTCGCGCCGCTCCGGCGGATCAAACTCGACGCCGTACAGCGTGCCGGCCGTGTCGTCCCGAGCCGATAGCACGGCGGTGTTGCGGATGGTTGCGCGCAGCTTGATGTCCTCGCCAAACCCGGCCACCACCACGCGCAGGGCCATCGACAGGTGGTCGCCGACCGAGCCCAGCCGTGCGCTACTGCTGATCAGGGCGCCAGTCGTGCTGATATCGCGCGTACGCCCGGCAAAGGCTTCGTGGGCTCTTTCGGCCTGATCCCCCGGGCGAAGCCGGCGCATCGACACCACTGTATCGAGGCTCACGCGCAGGGCCTTGCGCACGCTGCTGCTCTGCAACTCCTTGGGATAGGCCAGGTGCAGATACGGATAAGGACGGGCGCAACTGCGCAGCACCGTGGAATTGAAGCCGACGACGTCGTTACCAATCATCAGGCGCACGATCACCGCCTGATCCTGACGCACTAGCATGATCTTGCCCGAGACCTGGGGCGTGCTGACCAGGATGCTGCGGCCGGGATAGCAACCCACCACCTTGACGTAGTGGCGATTGCCCGCGTTGTCGTTGACAAACTGCAGCTGCAGCGAGTCGCCGACCTCCAGCCCCAGATTCGCACTGTCCATCAGCCGCCGCTACTCCTTGCGTTCCGTTCATCATCTTAACGCCTACACCGCGCGCTCGCCATCGGGTTCACGAAAACCTGTCGGAGATGCACAAAACCCCTATCATTACGACTGTCTTTAGTTAACGCAAGGGAAGCAGTCGAAACCCGATGTCTGATCGTCGTCACTACAAGATGGTGGATGTGGGCGCCAAGGCCGTCACGCGCCGGCGCGCCCTGGCCACCGGCTGGATTCGCATGTCGGCCGAAACCTTTATCCAGGTGCGCGACGGCACGCTGCCCAAGGGTGACCCGCTGCGTCTTGCCGAAGTCGCTGGCGTGCTGGCAGCCAAGCACACGGCCGAGATCATCCCCCTGTGCCATCCGCTGGGGCTGGACCACGTGGCCGTTGCCTTCCGTCCCGATGAAAACCTGCCCGGCGTTCATGTATTCTGTCAGGCGGCCACGTCGGCCCGAACCGGTGTGGAGATGGAAGCGCTGGCCGGCGTCAGCGGCGCCCTGATGACCATCTGGGATCTGGCCAAGCAGGTCCAGGCGGACCTGGCCATCGACGGCATCCGCCTGCTGCTGAAAGAAGGCGGCAAATCCGGACTGTTTGTCCATCCAGACGGCCTGCCGCCGCTGCCGCCCGGCTTTGAACCACCCGACAACGATTCGGCCTGAAGCGGCCACGGAGAAAGTATTCCATGACCCAAGCGATTACGGTCCGGCTGTTTGGCGCGTTCCGCCAGGGCAATCCCGACAGCAGCATCACGGTCGAGATTCCGGAACAGGCGCGCGTGGCTGACTTGAGAACAGCCATGGATGCAGCGCTGAGCGATGAAAACGCCCGCTCCCTGCTCAAGGCATCGGCGTTTGCCACCGACAGCGCGGTACTGGACGATGATGACCCCGTCCCCGACCGCGAAATTTCCATCCTGCCGCCGGTCTGCGGCGGCTGACGAGCCTGGACCTTCAGCATGATCCACGTCGACATCACTGAATCCGTTCTTGATCCGCTCGCGGCGCTCGAACACTGCAACAGCGACGCTCACGGTGCTGCTGACCTGTTCATCGGGCGGGTGCGCAACCTCAACGACGGACGCCACGTCAATGCCGTCAGCTACGACCTCCATCCGCAGCTGTGCCGCAACATCTTCAAAGAAATCTGCACCGAAGCCATCGAGCAGTGGGGGCCGGATCTGCGGGTCTACCTGGTGCACCGTCAGGGCCGCCTGGCGATTGGCGAGGCCAGCGTCATCACCGCGGTCAGTTCCGGCCATCGGGATGAATCTTTCAAGGCCTGCCGCTACCTGATCGAGCAGATGAAAGTCCGCGCCCCGATCTGGAAACAGGAACACTACGTCGACGGCGACAGCGAATGGATCAAGGGTCATACCCTGCGCACCTGTGACTGAACGGATCGGCATCATCCTGGCCGGCGGCGGCGAGGCCGACTGGCCATGGCGGCCCGGTCTCTCGCTGCTGGATCAGGCCGAGCGCATTGTGCAGCGCGCCGGCGTCGATACATCCCTGATCTGCGGCGCCCACGACCGGCCCAACGCCGTGGCAGACCGAGGCGACGGCATCGGACCGCTGGCCGCCCTGCACCAGGCACTGGATCATCCTAGCTTGAGCCTGGACGCCACGCTGATCATCATTCCCGTCGACATGCCGGCGCTGAACCCGCGTGCACTGACCCGCCTGGCCGAAATCGCCGAGTACGACGGGCGCGGCGCCTTGTTCGACCTGGGGCCATTACCGCTGGCGCTGGTTCTGACCGCCAAATTACGCGCCACCCTGGATGAGGTGGCGGCGGGTCAGGGCTCACTCAACGCGCTGGCCCGGCGGCTCGAACTCCCGATCATGGCCTCGCTGCCTGACGACGGTCTGGACAATGTCGGCAGCCAGCAGGAATTGGTCGCGCTTCGCCAGCGCGTGGCGGGCGCGCGGACCGGGCCATGAGCGAACGCTACGCCAAACAAGTCATCCTGCCCGAGATCGGCCCGGCCGGGCAGCAGCGCCTGGGACAAGGCCGCGTGCTGTGCGTCGGGGCGGGTGGCCTGGGCTGTGCGGTTCTGCCCTACCTGGCCGGCGCCGGCGTGGGCCACATCACCGTGATCGACAATGACCGGGTCGATCGCAGCAACCTGCAGCGCCAGGTGCTGTTCGGCGAGAGCACGCTCGACGAGCCCAAGGCGGCAGCCGCCGCGGCCCGCCTGAAAGACCTCAATCCCGAAATTGACGTCGAGGCGATGGATGCGCGCCTTGATCTGGACAACATCGAACAGCTGTTGCGCGCGCATGATGTCATCGTCGACGGCACCGACAATTACGCCACCAAGTATCTGGTCGCCGATGGCTGCGTGAAGTTTGATCGGCCGCTGGTGTATGGCTCGGTCACCGGCATGGAGGCTATGGTTACGGTGTTCCATGCCGGACACGGGCCGTGTCTGCGCTGCCTGTTTCCCGACGCGCCGACCGGCTGGGTGCCGAACTGCGCCGAGGCCGGCGTGCTGGGCTCACTGGTCGGCATGACCGGCAGCCTGCAGGCCAGCGAAGCCATCAAGCTGCTGCTGGACGAATCCAGCGACCTGCAAACCCTGCGCGGCCGGCTCTGGGTGATGGATGCGCGGACCGGGCAAAGCCGCCTGCTGGCGGTGCGCCGACGCGATGACTGCCCCGTGTGTTCGGGCCCGGCCGAGGCCGTCACCCTGCACGGCGCCCCGGCCGCCGTCCTGCGCGAAGTCGGCGTGGCCGAAGCCCGGAGCCTGACCGACTGGACCTTTCTCGACGTGCGCGAGCCCGATGAATTCCGCGCCGGACATATTCCAGGCGCGGTCAATCTGCCCCTGTCCGAACTGCAGTCGGGCCGCACGCCGCCGCCGCTGTCGCGCTGCCTGCTCTACTGCGAAAGCGGTGTACGCTGTCAAACGGCGGCCGAAATATTGAAGCGTTTTGATTATCAGGACATTCGCGGCCTGCGCGGTGGATATCCCGCCTGGCAGGCTGAAAACGCCCGTCAACCCTCACTCTAGATCACAGGAGCCATTCATGAGCAACGATGTTCCCTACACCTTTGGCCGCTTTACCGACCGTTTCCCCGAAGTAGCCACGGCCCACAGCCAGATGGGCGGCAACCTGGACAGCGCCGGCCCGCTGGATGAGAAAACCCGCGCCCTGGTCAAGATCGGTATCTGCGCCGGCGCCCGTCTCGAGTCGGCCTTGAAATCTCACGTTCGGCGCGCCCGCGAACACGGCGTCAGCACCGAGGAAATCGAGCACGCCGTGGTGCTGGGCACCAATACCCTGGGTTTCCCGGCCACGGTCGCGGCCTGGCAATGGGCCCACAAGGCGCTGTCGGAGTTCGACAAGGGCTGAACAGCAGCGCCCGTCGTTGCAGGGAGCAGCCGGCCTCGGGCCGGCTGAGGGGCCTGATTCATCAGAAAACCCGCATTTGACCGGCATCAAGTTATCAACCCAGCGGCTCGGGTATCGTGCAGCAACAGATTGTTGCCATAGGGAGTGGCCGCCATGAATGAGCAGGAAAAACGCCCCAACGTCGTCGTTCGCTTTGTTCGCTGGATCTGGAATCTAATCACCCAGCCGGCCACCAAGCTAGGCGCCGGTGTGCTGGTCATTATCGGCGTTGTCGTCGGCATTGCCGGCTGGACCACCAAGATGACCATCATCGACGTCACCTCGACGACCGAATTCTGCATCAGCTGTCATGAAATGGAGGCCTTCGTCCTGCCGGAAGTCGCCAAGGGATCGCACTGGAACAACGCTAGCGGCGTGCGCGCCGAGTGCCAGGACTGTCATGTACCCAAGGAATACTTCCCGAAGATGGCGGTCAAGATCAACGCCGGCCTGGTCGAATTGCCCGCGCATTTCATGGGCAAGATCAGCACGCAGGAAAAGTACGACGCCTATCGGCCGACCATGGCTCATCGCGTTTGGGACAACATGAAAGCCAACGACTCGCGCGAGTGCCGCAACTGTCATACCTGGGAGGCCATGTCGGAAGAGTCACAGAGCCGCCCGGCATGGATGCTGCACCAGCGCGCCCAGGAGCAGGGCCAGACCTGTATCGACTGCCATGACGGCGTCTCGCACGGCATGACCCGTCGCGACTACGCCCGGCTGGCCGAAGAAAACAGCGAATA
>SKIE01000362.1 GCA_007116585.1 Wenzhouxiangella sp.
CCGGCCGATGGGAAGACTTCGGGCCACTGCTGCTGAAGATGGCCGACCGCGCCGGCCGGGAGTTTGCCTTCGGCCCCACCCACGAGGAAGTCATCACCGAATTCGCCCGCGCCGAGTTGCGCTCCTACAAGCAGCTGCCGACCTGCTTCTACCAGATCCAGACCAAGTTCCGCGACGAAATCCGCCCCCGCTTCGGCGTGATGCGCGCGCGCGAGTTTCTGATGAAAGACGGCTACTCGTTCCATATGGACGAGGACTGTCTGGACCGCTTCTACCAGGTCATGTTCGACACCTACACGCGCATATTTCAGCGCCTGGGGCTGCGCTTCAAGGCGGTGGAAGCCGACAGCGGCGCGATCGGCGGCGCAGTCAGCCATGAGTTTCACGTGCTGGCCGACAGCGGCGAGGACCAGATCGCGCACGTACCCGAGGGCGAGTATGCCGCCAACGTGGAGCGCGCCGAGGCGGTGGCGGTCGGCGAGCGCGCTGAGCCGTCCGAAAAACTGAGCCTGGTCGACACGCCCAACGCCCGCACCATCGCCGATCTGGTCGAGCAGTTCGAGGTGCCAATCGAGAAAACCGTCAAGACCCTGGTCGTGCAGGCCAGCCGCTCATCCGGCCAGGAACTCATCGCCCTGCTCGTTCGCGGTGACCATGAACTCAACGCGGTCAAAGCTGAAAAACATCCAGACGTGGCCAGCCCGCTGCGCATGGCGACCGAGGAGGAAATCCGCGAAGCCATCGGCGCCGGCCCGGGCAGCCTGGGGCCCTTCCGTCTGCCCATTCCTGCCATCGTCGACCGCCAGGTTGAGTTGATGAGCGATTTCGCCGCCGGCGCCAATGTGGACGGTCAACATTACTTCGGCCTGAACTGGGTGCGCGACCTCGCCGTCCCGAAAGTGGCCGACCTGCGCAGCGTGGTCGCCGGCGATCCGGCGCCCGACGGGTCGGGCGAGCTGGCATTGCTCCGGGGCATCGAGGTCGGCCACATCTTCCAACTCGGGCGCAAGTACTCCGAGTCCATGAACGCCGTGGTCATGGATGAAAACGGCCGCGCCGTCCATCCGACCATGGGCTGCTACGGCATTGGTGTGTCGCGCATCGTCGCTGCGGCCATCGAGCAGAATCACGATGAGGCCGGCATCATCTGGCCCGAGCCGATGGCACCGTTCGACGTCGCCATCCTGCCGCTCAACGGGCACAAATCGCATCGGGTGAGAGAACTGGCAGACAAGCTCTACGACCAGCTTCGTGGCGCCGGGCTGGAAGTCTTGCTGGACGACCGCAACCAGCGGCCCGGCGTGATGTTTGCCGACGCCGAACTGATCGGCATTCCCCACCAGCTCGTCATCGGCGACCGCGGCCTCGACAAGGGCATCGTCGAGTACCGCAGGCGCGGCGGGGAGAATCAGGAAATCGTGATTGAAGAAGCGGTCGAGTTCTTGAAGCAGGCTTGACGGATTCCGGGTTTCACACCTCAGGATATCGTCATACCGGAATCTTTAGCCATCGGCGTCTGCCCCCGTTCGCATCCACACATCCCGCTGCGGAAACGGAATCTCGATGCCGGCTTCGTTGAGCGCCTTGTAGATCTTAATGTAGAGCTCATGAGTCACGATGCCGCGTTCGACCGGATGATTGACCCAGCACAGCAACTCAAAGTCCAGACTCGAATCACCGAAACCGCGCATGCGAACGCGCGGCGTGGGGTCAGCGCAGACGGTGTCGTGGTCAGCCGCAATCTGCTCAAGCAGCTCAACCACCTGGTCGACATCCGAGCCGTAAGCCACCCCAACCTTGATGCGGATGCGGAACTTGACCCAGCGCCCGCCCGACTCGTTGTAAATCTTCGAGTTGGCCATTTCCGAGTTCGGCACGGTGATTTCGACATCATCCCGGGTCAGCAGCCGGGTTGAGCGAATACCGACCTTGGTCACCTCGCCGCGCTCGCCACCATCGAGCACGATGTAGTCGCCGAGTTTGTAGGGCGCGTCGGCAATGATGAAAAACCCCGCGAACAGGTTGGCCAGAGTGTCGCGGGCAGCGAAGCCAACGGCAATGCCGACGACCCCGGCCGAGGCCAGCCAGGCGGTCGGGTTGATGTCCCAGACCATCAGCAGCGCGTAGGCTGCCGCGGCAATGATCAGGATGGTCAGGGCCAGGTCAAACAGCGGGATGGTGCGTTCTTCAACGATCTCGAAGCGATCGCGAACGCGGCCCAGAATTTCCAGGCCCAGATGGCTGGCGCGCATGGCCGATTTGATCAGACGCAGAATCAGCAGGCTGAGCAGAATGTTGATCAGAACACGCTCAACCCCCTCGCTGAAGCCCACCACCTGGATCGCCAGCACGACCGAGATGTAGGCCAGGATCAGCGCCGCGACATTGGCGACGATGCGCAGCAGCCGGGTATCCAGCCCGGTATCGACGCCAGACGTCAGCTTCCCGCCCCAGCGCAGCACCAGCAGGCGGCCGATGATGGCAATGCCCAGCCCGACGACCAGGACGATCAGCGCCAGCAGCGGCGGATAGGTGGCAAAAAAGTCCCAGGGACCGACCAGCGCTTCAGGCAACCAGTACGGCGCTACCGTGGCTGAATCACCGGATGTGTCGCTCATCAGCCGGCGAACTCTTCGGGCTGATCCTGATGTCGAATCGGCTCATCCTGCGGCCCCAGGTGCGACTGGCCACGCGAGCGGGCGAGGGCAATCTGGCGCACGCGCTCCCTGACGCCAGCCAGCCGCTCAGCGCTGAAGTGATCGCCGCACAGACGACAGACACCATCGTCATTGACCGGCGGCATGCCGTCGGCAGGCAAATGGTCGTGCGGACGGCGACAACCGGCGCACACCGCGCGTCCGCTCGGTCGCAAATCTGCATCGACACTGACCCGGTCATCAAATACGAAACATTCTCCAACCCAGAGCGAATCACAGCCCTGGCGCTCATGCATGTAGGCCAGGATGCCGCCGTGTAGGTGATAGACCTGATCAAATCCCTTTGCCAGCAGCCAGGCGCTGGCCTTCTCGCAGCGCACACCACCGGTGCAGAACATTGCGACCGGGCGGGCCGGGTCGAGATGGCGTAGCGCCCACGGGCCAAAGTCGGTGAACCGGTCAATGCCCGGATTTTCCGCGCCGCTGAAAGTACCGATCGCGACTTCATAGTCGTTGCGGGTATCGACCAGCTGGACATCGGACTCGGCCAGCAGCTGATGCCACCGGGCCGGGCTCAGGCGCTCGCCAGTGCGCACTAGCCCCGGATCAAGCTCAGGATCGAACGTGATGATCTCGGGCCGGATGCGTACCTTGAGGCGCAGGAAGGGTACGGCAGCGACAGGCTGACGATGGCTGATCAATTGATCCAGGCCGTGTTCGCAGGCCAGCGCATCCAGCCAGGCATCAAGATCCTGAGCGCGCCCACCCAGCGAGAAATTGATGCCTTCCGGCGCCAGCAGGACTGTGCCCTTGAGCGCGTGGCGATGAGCCCGCCCCAGCAGGCGTTCGCGCAGCAGCGGCAGGCCATCCAGCGGGGCGAATTGATAAGCGCTGATCAGTTCCGTCATATTCGGCATTGTAAGCCCGGGGCTACGTAAAACGCCAACCGGCGGGCAATCAGGCCTTGCGAAAGAACGTCCGTGCCGGCTATACTTGATGGGATTTGTCGGGCCAATGAGGGCTCGGCGATCAAAAAAACACACGCTGATCGACACATGCTGCGGGGTTGCCCGCGCCGGTCAAGCCTGGAGCCCCAGTGCTTGAGCCCGGCGCCACGGTTCGCAGCCATGGGATCGGCGGAGGCTTAAACCCCGGACAATTTGTGCTCAGACGTCGCGGCCAAGCCAGAGCCGCCGATTGCGCTTTGTCCAAACAATGAAGGAAGGGTACGGCAATGCCTAATGTCACCATGCGCCAGATGCTTGAAGCCGGCGTACACTTCGGACACCAGACCCGCTACTGGAACCCCAAGATGGAGCCGTTCATTTTCGGCGCCAGGGGCAAAATCCACATCATCAACCTGGAAGAATCGCTTCCGCTACTCAAGGAATCGCTGGATTTCCTGAGCCGTCTCGCCAGCCGCCGCGGCACCGTGATGTTCGTCGGCACCAAGCGCGCGGCCAGCCAGGCCATCGCCGAGGAAGCGGAACGCTGCGGTAGCCCCTACGTCTCGCATCGCTGGCTGGGCGGCATGCTGACCAACTTCCGCACGGTGCGCCAGTCCATCAATCGGCTCAAGGAACTTGAGCAAATGGAAACCGACGGCAGCTTCGAGCGCCTGGTCAAGAAAGAAGTACTTCAGCTGACCCGAGAGCGCGACAAGCTTCAGCGCAGCCTCGGCGGCATCAAGAACATGAACGGACTGCCTGATGTCCTGTTCGTGATTGACGTGGGCCACGAGTCGATTGCCATTGCAGAAGCGCGCAAGCTCAAGATCCCGGTTGTGGCCGTGGTTGACACCAACCACTCGCCGCAGGGCATCGACTACGTCATACCGGGCAACGACGACGCCATCCGCGCCATCCGCCTCTATACCCAGCTGGCGGCAGACGCCATTCTGGAAGGCCGGGCCTCGGCACCCACGCCCGCCGGCAATGCCGACGAGTTTGTCGAACTCGACGCAGAAGGCAACCCGGTCGATACCTCGGCCCAGCCCGAAGCACGCAAGGCGCCGGGCCGTGTGGCCAAGAAGACGGCGCGCAAGAAAACGGCGGCCAAGGCAGCTGAACCCGCCGCCGACACGGCGGCCGAAGAACCTGTCGACGGACAAGCCGAGGCGGCTGAACAGCCGAGCGCGGATGCTGGCGATACAGCACCTGCCGACATCGAAGCTGCACCGGCAGAGCCGGCGCCGGCCAAGAAAGTCAGCAAGAAGAAGGCTGCCAAGAAGAAAACCGTCAAGAAGGCCGCGGACGAGGGTGACGGCGAGGCCTGATGCCGGCCTTGCCCATCGACAGCGCACTATTCTGGAATTTGTGAGGACAAGAAAACCATGAGCATTACTGCAGCACAGGTCAAGGAGCTCCGCGAGCGCACCGGCGCGGGCATGATGGAGTGCAAGAAGGCGCTGGTCGAAACCAGCGGCGACATGGACGCAGCCATTGAGAACCTGCGCAAGGCCGGCCTGGCCAAGGCGGACAAGAAATCCGGTCGAGTCGCCGCCGAGGGCGCGGTGATCCAGGCCGGCGACGAGCAGCACTCGGTGCTGGTTGAGATCAACTGCGAAACGGACTTCGTGGCCAAGGACTCCAATTTCCGCGGGTTCGCCGAGGAAGTCGCCGAACTGGCGCTGGGCGTGGGTTCCATCGAAGAACTGAGCGCAACAACGTTGGCCAGCGGTCAGAGCGTGGAAGAGTCGCGCCAGCAGCTGGTGGCCAAGCTGGGTGAAAACATCCAGCTGCGCCGCCTGGCTCATCTCAAGGCAGACGATGGGGTGGTTGCCAGCTACATACATGGCGGTCGCATTGGCGTGCTGGTTGCGATCACCGGTCAGGACGTGGAACTGGCGCGGGATATCGCCATGCACGTGGCGGCACTGAACCCGGCTTACCGGGATGTTGCCGATGTCCCGCCGGAGGCCGTGGCCAAGGAGAAGGAAATCCTTTCAGCCCAGGCTGCCGAAAGCGGCAAGCCACCGGAAATTGTCGAAAAAATGGTCTCCGGCCGACTGAACAAGCATCTGGCCGAGATCACGCTCACCGGTCAGCCGTTCGTCAAGGACGGGGATGTGACCGTCGGCAAACTGCTCAAGGGCAAAGGCGTCGAGGTGCTGGAGTTCGTCCGCCTGGAAGTCGGCGAAGGGATCGAGAAGGAAGAGAGCGACTTTGCGGCCGAAGTCATGCAGCAGGCTCGCGGCGGCTGACGTCAGACCGCCCATGAGCAAGCCCGGCCCCATCCAACGCATTCTGCTCAAGCTCAGCGGGGAGGCCCTGCTGGGCGAGCTTGATTACGGCATCGACCCCAAGATAAGCTCGCGCATTGCGGCCGAAGTGGCCGCAGTGATTGGCGCGGGCGTCCAAATCGGTGTCGTGGTGGGCGGCGGCAATATCTTCCGCGGCAAGGGGCTGGCCGCCTCCGGCATCG